>JAFTTD010000168.1 GCA_017466965.1 Bacteroidaceae bacterium | reverse complement strand
ATGTTCCATGCTATCACCCCTGCTTTTTTGTATGAGTAGTAGCCTGACTGCCACTCTTTGCGAAGATTCCTGACTGCGGCGTCAACCATCTCCTGCTGGCTGTTGGTGGGTACGGGGAAACATACGCTGAAGTGCATGTAGTTGCTGGGGACATCAGTGCGGAAGCGGCTTGTATATGCGAATACAGTCATGTTGGAGCATACCGTGTTCCCCTGTCTGAGCTTGTTCGAGCATAGGGCGGCAAAGTTAGCTACAGCCTCTTCCAGGTCGGCCAGTTTGTCAAGCCCGTTCCCTGGAAAGCTTCGGCTTGTGCATATTGATTTCTTGTGAGGCAGTTCGTCAATGATGATGCAGCTTTCTCCTCTTAGCTCTTTCCATGTCCTGACTCCTGTGACGGTGAAGTGTCTTCTTACCCAGCCTTCGCTTTTTTGCGTGAAGTCCCAAGCCGTTTGTATGCTGTGGCACATGAGCTGTTTTGCGTGGCGAGGTCCTATGCCCCACACGTCCTCTACGGGGAACAGCTTCAGTGCCTTGACGCGCTTTTCCTCAGTGTCAATCATGCATACCCCCTTGTATGCCTTGTGCCTCTTCGCGAATTTCGATGCCATCTTTGCGAGCGTTTTCGTTGGGGCTATACCCAGCGAGACGGGTATTCCTGTTCCCTTGCCTATATGCTTCACCATGAGCCTGCATTCCTCAGCGAGTGCTTCTGTGTCAGCTATGTCTTCAAAATTCAGAAACGCTTCGTCAATGGAATACACGTCAATGCTCGGGGCGCATTTCGACAGCAGCGACATCACCCTTCGGCTCATGTCGCCATAGAGGATGTAGTTGGATGAAAATACCGCCACATTGCTTCTTTCGAGCGCGTCCTTAACTTGATAGAATGGTTCACCCATCCTTATCCCCAAAGCCTTGCTCTCTTCACTGCGCGCAATGATGCATCCGTCATTGTTGCTCAGCACAACGACGGGCTTGTTTCTCAAGTCGGGGCGAAACACCCTTTCGCATGAGCAATAGAAATTGTTGCAGTCAGCAAGGCCGAACAGTCTCATCTTCTCTCCTCCTCTTATTTTCGCAGTTGCCTTATGGTGTATGTCAGCACTCCCCACACCAGAAAATCATTCTCCTTCGTCACTTTTATCGGGCTGTAGTCCCTGTTGTGCGGTATCAGCCATGCGCAGCCGTTAGCCTCGTCCATGCGGAATTCCTTCAGTGTGAATTCACCGTCGATGAATGCCACGACAAAGTCGCCGTTCTTTGCTTCGAGCGACTTGTCAATGACGACGAGGTCGCCGTCGCAGATGCCTGCCTCCACAAGCGAATTGCCCGACACCCGTGCCAGGAACGTTGTTTCGCTGTGCCGAATCAGTTCTTTGTTCAAGTCAATGCTTTCAGACATATAGTCTTGTGCCGGACTAGGAAATCCCGCCTTTATCCCATTGTCAGCAAACGCCAATTTGAGCATCGTTGACGTGTCGGCGGAGAATACGTGTAACTTCACTTCTTCCATAACAGGTGCAAAAATAAGAAAAGTTTTCGAGTAACAGATCTTGAAATTTATAAATTAAGGGAGTTCAACCTCTGCATTTATTTGTTGTCTGAGATAAACGCATTCCCTTGCATCTGAAAAGATGATGATTGACGGTTTGGGGACAGAGTCAATGATAACAGTACCCGTCAGCATCACGTTGAACTGCTGGCGGGTAACTTTTTATATACTAATCAGCTAATTGTACAGGTTGTAATATCTGAAAAAAGTTGTTCTTTATAAACATCTACAATAGAGTCCCATAAACAGGTCTCTTTTAGTATATATGGGGGGATATACTTTTTATACCTCTCATAAAAGCCTATAGGATCCTTATCATATGGATTTGATGTAAATCTATGGTCTATCAGTTCTTTCCAATCCAAGTATTCTGCATATTTGTCGATTATATCACGTGTTAGGTTTAAATGCCTGTTAACAGATAGCTTATACCAATCCCATCTGTCTTTAAACTTATTTAGAATTTCAGGAGTTATTTGTTCTGAATGGATTTCTTTTGATAAAATATCCCAATGAAGTTTTTCCTTGAATTTATCTAACATCGTGATATTCCATTTTATTTGACTGTTTTCAGAAATACCTTTCCAATTCAACTTGTCTTGATGTTTCTCTAATAAGGATTCGGTCCAGTCAAAATCTTCTGATAATATATCCCATGCTTCTTTAGTTGCACATTCCATAAGATATTGATTATTTAATTTTTGTTTCATAATTCATTGTAATAATTTAATTATTCGACTTTTCATTCTAATAGTTTTCTTCTAATTCTTTTAGCATATGATCGAAATCGATCTCTAACTTTAATTTATCTACAAGTATTTTAAGTTGGGGATATTTATTGATTAAATTATCCATAACAGATACAGGAAGATGCGTCCCAACATATTTGAGAACTATACGATAT
>JAFTTD010000167.1 GCA_017466965.1 Bacteroidaceae bacterium | reverse complement strand
TTACAAAAACAATTCAAATAATAACCTTCCCCAAAAACAGAGCTATCCAAATAGAATAAATTCATGTTTCAATGCAAAGTTAAAAGTTATTCTTTAATCTGCAAAATAAAGACAATAAAAAATTTAAGTTTGGCAAGTACTGTTATGTAGTAAGAGGAGTTAAGGAGTTAGAGAAGTTAAGAAGTTAAGGAGTTAAAGGTTGTTAAGAAGTTAAGAAGTTAAGAAGGTAAGGAGGTAAGTTGTTAAAGGAGGCAAATAGGTAAGTTATCTTAAAAAGATTAATTTAAATGTATAAGAAATTGAGGATTTATGAGCCCTCGTTTGTAGATAAATGAGCCCTCGTTTGTAAAAGAATGAGGGCTCGTTGGGAAATTATAATCATTGAATAGGAGGTAAGAAGTTAAGGAGTTAAGTAGTTAAGGAGTGAAGAAGTTAAGGAGGTCGGGAGGTAAAGGTAGTTAAGGAGGTAAGGAGTTAAGAAGTTAAGAAGTTAAGGAGGTAAGGAGGTAAGAAGGCAAGGAGGTACAGCAGTTAAGGAGGTACAGCAGTTAAGGAATTTAGGTGTTGATACAAGCAAGCCTGGGGTGATTATAATGTGGGAAGTGTTAAAAAAAGAGCTGAAGAAGTGAAGGGATGCAGTCAGAACATGAATGTTGGTGGATAGAGTTGAAAGTTGAGAAGGGTATCAAAATGTTCAATTTATACAAAACTAAAGAAATTATACTCAAAAATTAGTATTTATAATGGAAGAAACATATCTTTGCAACATTAAAACAAATAATTAACTAATAAATTAATGCTATGTTAAGAAAGACAAGATTAGTACTTGCTGCTATCTTTTACATTATCATCACATTGTTGTTCCTTGACTTTACAGGTTCAATACATGCATGGTTCGGATGGATGGCAAAGATCCAATTTCTTCCTGCAGTATTGGCACTGAATGTTGGAATAATTATTGGACTTATTCTTTTGACACTGATTTTAGGTCGTGTCTATTGTTCTGTGATATGTCCATTGGGAGTTATGCAGGACATTTTCGCATGGTTCGGAAAGAAGAGCAAAAAGAACCGCTATTCTTATTCGCCTGCTAAATCATGGCTAAGATATGGCGCATTAGCTTTATTCATTGCTTCACTCCTTATCGGTGGAGGCATATTATTCAAACTTATTGCACCTTATAGTGCATACGGCCGTATAGCAAGCAGTCTGCTTGCACCGGTATGGCAATGGGCAAACAACGGACTTGCTTATTTGGCTGAGAGAGCGGAGAGTTATGCTTTTTACGAGACTGAAATATGGATGAAAAGCACAATAACTTTTGCAACAGCTGTCATCACATTATTAATATTAGCGGTACTTGCATGGAGAGGCGGAAGAACATATTGTAATACAATCTGCCCTGTAGGAACTGTATTAGGTTTTATATCACGTTTTTCATGGCTGAAGCCAGTGATTGACACAAGCAAATGTATTGACTGCGGTCTGTGTTCAAAGAACTGCAAGTCTTCATGCATAAACCTGAAGGAACACAAGATTGACTACAGCCGTTGTGTAGCCTGCATGGACTGTATTGAGAAATGCAAAAAAGGAGCTATTAAATACGTTCATAGCACTAAATGTTCTTCATGCGAGAGCAAAAAGGAGGAAGTTTCAACATCACGCAGAGCATTCCTTACAACTGGTGCTGTGATTGCGACAACAACTGCCATCAAAGCACAAGAGAAGAAGGTTGACGGCGGACTTGCAATTATAGAAGACAAGATTGCCCCTAAAAGACAAACTCACATTGTACCTCCGGGAGCATTGAGTGCAAGCAACTTCGCTCAGCATTGCACTACTTGCCAGCTCTGCGTATCAGTATGTCCAAATGGTGTTCTTTCTCCATCTACAGACATCACACGACTGATGCATCCAGAGATGTCATACGAGAGAGGCTATTGCAGACCTGAATGTACTAAATGCTCAGAAGTATGCCCTACTGGAGCTATCAAACTTATAACAAAAGAAGACAAGTCATCTACTCAAATAGGTCATGCTGTATGGGTGAAGAAGAATTGTATTCCACTTACAGATGGCCAGTCTTGCGGTAACTGTGCAAGACATTGTCCTACAGGTGCGATACAGATGATTCCTTCAGAGGAAGGCAACAGAAGGTCACCAAAAATCCCTGCAATCAACACGGAACGCTGTATCGGTTGTGGAGCTTGCGAGAACCTCTGCCCTGCCCGTCCGTTCAGCGCTATTTATGTTGAGGGACACGAAAGGCATAAGGTGTTGTGATAATATTAGGAGTCCGATTTTAATTATGAATTAGGAATTATGAATTAGGAGTTATGAATTAGTAGTTCTATAGGTGCAGGGAGTTCAGGAGTTCAGACGTTACCACTGGATGTTATTGCCTACCTTATAACCTTATAACCTAACAACCTTAAAAACCTAATAACTTAAATAAAGAGTTTACAGACTATTAAAGAACACGAATTACAAATACTATAAATCGTATGGATAGACGTGAATTTATAAAAATTGTAGGAATTAGTTCTGCAGCAACTACTGCGGCATTATATGGCTGCAAACCTAAAGGTGAGCAGGGTGCTGCAAGTGGAGAGTTAGGCCCTGTTCCTACTGATAAAATGACATACAGAAGTTTTCCTAAATTAGGAGACGACAAAGTTTCAATTCTCGGCTACGGATGTATGCGCTGGCCTACTATCCCTAATCCAGAAGGACGAGGAGAAATCATTGACCAGGAGGCGGTGAACAAACTTGTTGACTATGCCATTGAACATGGTGTAAACTATTTTGACACATCTCCTGTTTATGTGCAGGGATGGTCGGAAAAATCAACAGGAATTGCTCTGAAGAGACATCCACGCGAATCATATTACATTGCAACAAAGCTCTCAAACTTCTCTAACCCAACAAGAGAAAATTCTATGGCAATGTACCATCGCTCATTTGAAGAGTTACAAGTGGATTATATAGATTACTATCTGCTTCACTCTATTGGCGGTGGCGGAATGAGAGAGTTCAGAAAGAGATATGTAGATAACGGAATGTTAGATTTTCTCGTTGAAGAGCGCAAGGCAGGCCGTATTCGCAGATTAGGCTGGTCATTCCATGGTTCAAAAGATGTTTTTGACGACATGCTTGCTCTTCATGAGCAGTACCATTGGGATTTCGTACAGATACAAATGAATTACGTGGATTGGCACATTGCCAAAGGAAGCGGCATCGGTGCAGAATATCTTTACAACGAGCTTGAGAAGCGCGAAATTCCTGTAGTAATCATGGAGCCACTGCTTGGAGGAAGACTTTCAAAAGTACCTGATCACATAGTAGGCAGACTGAAGCAAAAGAGCCCTGAAAGCAGTGTTGCATCATGGGCTTTCAGATTTGCAGGAACACCTAAGATGATTCTGTCTGTACTGAGCGGTATGACATATATGGAGCATCTTCAGGATAATATAAGAACTTACTCACCATTAGTGCCACTGACAGAGGAGGAGAACCAGTTCCTATTCGACACAGCAAAACTGATGGAGCAGTACCCTACTATACCTTGCAATGACTGCAAGTATTGCATGCCAGGCCCATACGGAATTGACATCCCGGCAATTCTTCTGCACTAC
>JAFTTD010000166.1 GCA_017466965.1 Bacteroidaceae bacterium | reverse complement strand
GGCTGGAATGAAGATGATGCAACTTGATGATGAAATACTCAATGTTCATTATGCTCACTTGGCAGACAAACCTTTCTTTCAGCGTATAAAGGATTCAATGATGGCAACTCCGGTAATATGTTGTTGCTATGCAGGAGTTGATGCTGTTGAAACAGTACGTTCTATGACTGGTGCTACAAATGGAAGGAAGTCTGCACCTGGAACTATACGTGGAGACTATAGTATGAGCTTTCAGGAAAATATTATCCATACATCAGATTCACCTGAAAACGCAGTAGTTGAATTGAACAGATTCTTTAAGCCAGAAGAAATTTTTGATTATAATCAAGCCACATTCCAGTATATTTATGCAAATGATGAGTTCTGATTGTCAGAATCTCAACTTGTTTTAATCAAAAATGGAATATAAATGTAGCCCTTTGAATAATATATAGAGAAATAATAAAATAATAATACCGTGAAATTAAGATTAATAAAGAAAACACTTGGTGTTGCATTGATGGCAATGGTTTCTGTCAGTGGAATGGCACAGGACCTCATTGCTCGACAAGCTCCTTCTGACAAACGTCTCAAGGACATTAAGAATGTCGTCATTGTCAATACTTTTGCAACACAAGATCTTGAAAATCCTTCTTCACATATCTATACAGATTGGAACAATAAGGACATTAGAAATGTTGAGGGGTATGTTGCTCCGAAGTACGAGATAGACCTTACTGGTTTCTGTATGCCTACTAAGAACAGAAAAGTTAATTCTAAGTTCGGACGCCGTTGGGGCAGACAACATGAAGGTATAGATGTAAAAGTGTATATAGGTGATACAATATATTCTGCTTTTGATGGCAAGGTTCGTATGGTTAAATTTAATCGAAAGGGCTATGGTTACTATGTGGTTATTCGTCATACTAACGGACTTGAAACACTATATGGACACCTTAGCAAACAGCTTGTAAAGGAAGATCAGATTGTAAGAGCTGGAGAACCTATAGGATTAGGAGGAAATACTGGTCGTTCATCTGGCTCACACCTCCATTTTGAAACACGTCTTCTTGGTTACCCTATAAACCCTGCTCTGATGTTTGACTTTGAAAAGCAGGATGTTGTAGCAGATACATACGTTTCACGTCTTGGTAAACTTGTCAGGGGGGAAAGTGGTAAGCAGTTGGCTGCAGCTTCTTCAGCATTGGCTATAAACTCTTCACCTACAGTGCCTAATGTAACTAATGATGAAGTTGAAGAAGTTGAGGAGGTGACTTATAAGGTTAAAAAAGGTGACAGCCTTTATTTGATAGCACGCAGACATGGACTTACTGTTTCTCAGCTTTGTCGTCTCAATGGTTTGAAAACAACAAGTACCATACAGCCAGGCATGATTCTGAAATGTTCATAAGACATATTCACGATAACAATAAAAAAACAAGGTCTTCAAGCAGACCTTGTTTTTTTATCAGTTGTCAGCGGATAGTTTCTTATCTTATTGACTCTATATGTGCTTTAAGTTGATTCTTAGGCAATGCGCCTTGTACAATCTTTGGTTTTCCGTCAAGTGGGATGAATAATAATGTAGGAATGCTTCTGATGCCGAACGCAGCGGCAAGTTCTTCTTCATCGTCAACATTAACTTTATAAATATCTATAATTCCTGCATATTCGTTTGAAAGTTCTTCCAATACAGGAGCTAATGCCTTGCAAGGGCCACACCATGAAGCATAGAAGTCAACCACAGCAGGTTTGTCGCCAATGAAATTCCATTTGCTGTTATCGCTCTCGTAATTTGCTACCTTTCGTAGGAAACCACCCTTTGTTAAATTAATTGTTGCCATATTATCTTTGTTTTAGTTTTATATTAAACATCTGATTCATGGTTTTGTTCTGAACCGCACTGCAAAAATATATGACTTTAGAATAATATGCAACAGATTAAATTTATAGGGCAATAGACGGATTCTATGAACCTCAGAAATTCAAAATTATAATCTCACTGCAAACTTCTTCACACGTTGATTCAGCATCTCTTCTGGTATTATTCCCTTGATGGTGCTAATAAGACAGTTAAGAAGTCTTTCTCGCACATAGTCCTTGCGTACCAGGATGGAAATCTCCCTGACTGGTGCAGGAGAAATCAGCGGGCGCAAATTCTCTCTTTGTGCTTCAGTCAGCAATGGCGCATGCAACTCAGGAATAACGGTATATCCACCGTTTGAATCTACAATTTTTATAAGCGTATCAATACTTCCTGCTTCGTAGATTGTTGTATATTGCGATTTGCTTAAGCAGAAGTTGAACACCTGATTACGCATGCAGTGTCCTTCCTGCAACACCCATAGCTTGTCCGTAATCATAGTCTTGGCATCCAGTTCCGTTTTGTCGTAAATGTCCTTCTCTTCCGGAGAAACATAGGCGACAAACTTTTCATAATAAACAGGAATTTCAAGAAAATCGTCTATCTCCAACGGAGTGGCAAGAAGTGCCATGTCTATCTCTCCCTTACGAAGTTTTTCAATAATTACGGCAGTTCTCATTTCGCTTACACGAAGTTCTATTTGCGGATATTTCTCTGCAATTTTTCTGAAAAGTCCCGGCAGAACGTATGGTGCTACAGTTGGGATAATGCCAAGGCGTATCATTCCGCTTGTCATTCCTCTTTCGTTCAGTGCCATCTCTTTGAGCTGTGAAACACTGTGTAATATCTGTCTCGCCTTTTCAATAATCCTTGTTCCAGCCTCTGTAGGGCGTACAGGGTGATGAGTTCTGTCAAAGATTGTAAGGTCAAGTTCTTCCTCCAATTTCTGTATCAGAGCACTCAATGTGGGCTGACTAACCTTGCATGATTCCGCAGCGCGGGCAAAATGCCTGTGCTTGTCAAGAGCTACAATGTATTCTAATTGCTGTATATTCATATTGTTATGATTGTATATTTTCTTGAAAAAGAGATTTCTAAATTCTTAATATATTGCAAATATACAGAAATATATATTATGAGTGGTGCAAATCTTTTATTTTAGATTCCTATTTGTGAAATCAATGATTTCGTCATTCTGGTTAACAAATGAGAAATGAGCCTATTCATCATTTCTCCTTTAGATAATCAATAGGATTCAAATAAAACATCTTAAGCCACCCCAAAGGCTCTTTGTCAATCCTCCATGGGTATGGTATTAGAGTGCTTATGCTATAATGCAGATGTGATGGTGTTGTTGCCGCATTTCCTGTGTTCCCTACAGTTCCAATCTCCGTCCTTTGGGATACCAATGCTAAAGGTTTGGTCTTAATTTCATTCAGATGTGCATAGTAGTGTATTCGCCATTTGGGTCCGAGTATTAAGACACATTTTCCACCCTTGCCACAGTCGGCAGTCGCAATTACTAATCCCCATGTTGATGAATGAACACTCGTTCCTTTCTTTGCGAATATGTCCACTCCCTTATGGACAATAGAACTTCCCCAACCTTTATACCAGAATGTTTCGTGATTGTAGCTGTTTGAGTTTGCCCCAATGACAGGCATTTTCAAATCCTGTGGAATCAGGAAACCTACAAGGATGACAGATAGAATTCCTATAACAAGTTTCTTGGCCAAATTCTTCATATTCTTAGATTTGCAAGTTGATTTAGCAATTGTTTGTAATCCAATCAAAAAATAGTAAATCTTTTGCTTGTTTAAATTTGTCTATTATTTTATTATTAATTCTCTTTTACTCGCTTTCCTGTAATATGTTCAATGTAGAGATCGAG
>JAFTTD010000165.1 GCA_017466965.1 Bacteroidaceae bacterium | reverse complement strand
TTTTACAGGCTCCACTCCACGTCCTATTTCATCATTTACCTCGTCAAGCAGAACTATGCAGTTTTTCAAAAGCATGCCTACAAGTCCGAGCGCACCCACAATGGAGCAGAAGTTGAAGGTCTTGTCGGCTATAAGCATTCCAGCTACTATTCCTATTGCCAGCAGCGGTATGCAGCAGATTACAAGTGTAGGTTTACGATAGTCGCCAAAAAGCATTATAAGTACTGCTATAATAAGTACAATGCCTAAAGGAACTTGCATGAACAGATAGTGCATAGTGTCGGAGTTTGCTTCCTTTTCTCCTCCCCAGTGAAAAGAATAGCCAGCAGGCAGTTCTATTTTTTCAATCTGTTTGGCTACAGCCTGACGGGCCGCTTCTGTTGGAACATCCGCTATTGGCGAGCACATAACTGTTTGCGAACGTTGGCCATTGTAGCGAGGAATCACAGGATGTTCCCATTCAATAGCAATTCCATTTCCCAACTGCCCAAGCGAGTATGTTTGTGCTAATCTTCGGATAATTTCATCCTTATCAATAGTGCCCATCTTGAACTTTAACAGAGTTTCTTCATCTATCAGGCTACTGATGTCGGGCAAAGCAGAAAAGATTGGCACATTTTCAAGATTTTCTATGCTCTTCCCATCCGCTTCGGCGCATTTGAGAACAATTGTATTTTCATGTCTTCCTTCATAGAATGTACCTATTGGTATGCCACCCGTAGCTGTCAGCAATGACATTGCCACATTCTCACGCGTCAGATTACTTCGACGTGCTTCTGTTTGGTTATATCCTGCTCTCATCACAGGCACAGCCTTGTCCCAATCTGTTGTTATCAAACAAACTTCAGGAGTCTGTTCCATGATAGACATGGCAGAGTCGGCAAGCCTGTTGAGAACAGCCGGGTCGGGACCTACGAAAGTTGCCTCTATAGGATATTTCTTATACATTATGTTGTATTTCTTCAGCTTGACGTATGCGTCGGGGTAGTTGTCGGTCAGATATTTCTGAATTTCGTCAATGTTGTCTGACAGGCTTTCTGCCGAAGTAAAGGATATGATAAGTTCACCATACGCAAGCGAAGGTGTAGCAATGCTCCTTACAAGATTGTAACGCGCCGGTGTCCCTCCTATTGAAGCTGTAATGTCTGTCACTTCTGGGCGCGAGCATAAATAGCTTTCGATATTGTGAAGGTCTGAAGCCACTCTTGTGGAATTTGTTCCTTCTGGCAATTTGTATTCCATGTAAAGCTGATTGTAAGTCATGTCAGGAAAGAATCCCTGCTTTACATATCTGAACCCTACAACGCTTACTGCCACTAAAACAACTGCACCTGCCACAGATGCGATTCTATGGCGCAATCCGAAATGCAATGCGCTTCGCAACCAGCCATATACTCTACTGTCATATATTTTTTCAGAATCAGCATTACCCGCATCATTCCGTTTTGGTGCCGATTTAAGCCATCTGTCAGCCATAAGAGGCACATGCACAAGAGCAAGAATCCAACTGAGCATAAGGCTTACAGCAAGAACCACAAACAGGTCACGTACATATACTCCTGCCGTATCAGGTGACAGGAACACAGGCAGGAAGGCAAGGATGGCAATGAGGGTTGCTCCCAATAAAGGCATAGCAGTTCTTCGCCCGATAGAAACCAATGCTTCGTGCCGTGACTTTCCTTGTTTGAGGTCTATCAATATACCATCAACTATAACAATGGCATTGTCAACAAGCATTCCCATGGCAAGAATGAATGACGCCAAAGAAACCCGTTGCATAGTTCCGTCAAAAAAGTCGAGCAGCAGAAACGAGCCTACCACTATAGTAATTAGGCTAATACCTATAATAATGCCGCTACGTATCCCCATTGTAAGCATCAAGACAGCAATTACAATCGCTACTGATTCTATGAGATTGATGAAAAAAGTTTCTAATGCGTCTGTAACCCTCTCTGGTTGATAAAACACTTTTTCATACTCTATTCCCGCAGGAAATCGTGTTTCAGACAAATTCTCAAGACATTTTTCCACTTCTACGCCTAATTTCACAATGTCTGTTCCAGAAGATGCCGCAACAGCTATTCCAAGCGCTTTCGTCCCGTTATGAGTCATGGAATTGCGAACAGGCTTGGCGTATCCGCTCTCTACAGTTGCAATGTTAACAAGCCGAAGCTGGTCGTCCTCATGGCCCTGAATGACAATCTGGCTTATCTGCTCCACCGTTTGCAATTTGTCATCAACTGTCACTCTCACACGCTTGTCGCCATTGTCAAAATATCCTGCATAGAATATTCCATTCTGTCCTTTCAGAGTTGCAAGCACTTCCATGGGAGATACTCCAAGAGAGGCCATCCGCTCCGGCAGAAGAGTTATGTCAATAGTTTCATCAAGCTCGCCATATATCTGAACACGCGCCACACCGCTCACGTTAGTTAGTTCGCGCTGAACAAAAGAGGCATAGTCTGACAATTCACGGTCGGAAAAGCCCTCACCGGTGAGAGCATAGAACATGCCATACACAAGACTGAAATCATCTTGTACCTTAACAGCTGTTCCTTCGGGCAGACTAATTGCCACATCGCCTACTTTTCGCCGCAGAATATCCCAGCATTGTTCAAGTGTTTCATCCTTAGTAGTGCTTTTGAGTTCCACTTGTATGATAGAAAGGTCGTTGTAAGACCAACTTTTCACGTTATCCACATCGCCGATAGTTCGTATGGCTCTTTCCAAAGCATCCGTCACTTCAAGTTCCATCTCTGTAGCAGAAGCTCCAGGGCGTGTGGCAATAACCATTGCAGTCTTTACTTTAACCTCCGGATCTTCCAGCTTGCCCATCTTATATGCAGAGAAAAGTCCGCCAGTCACCAATACTGCAACGAGAAAATACACTAACTTCTTGTTGTTCAATGCCCAACCGCTAAAATCAAGTGTCATAACTGTCCTCCGATATTTGTTTTGCTGTTTTCTTCAAGCGGTTTTACACGCTGATTTTCTCTCAGTCTGTTTACTCCTGCTGTAACAATTCTTTCTCCTTTGTCAAGCCCGGACAGAACAGTGACCTGCCCGTTGGTATGCAACGAGCCAATTTTCACCTTTCTGCTTACTATCACACCATCGGCATACACCCACACAGCCGACTCGCCGTCTTTCTCAAAAACAGCACTTGAAGGGACTGCTGTTTTCTCACTTTTGTCAATACTGCTGAACACAATGTCAACCATTGCTGACATTCCCACTGCAGGCTTTTCCTTCATGTCATCAGGAAGCGACAGGCGCACCTTGTACAGCTGATTAGCATTGGCGTTAGGGCTTATGCTTATTAGGCTAAGGGGAACAGACTTGTTATTGAATCCAAATGTTGTTGCAAATGAAGAAGCTGAGTTTATTCTGTTGCGTGTAGATGCCGGAACATTTATGACCAATTCAGGCGTATCGGCAGACATAAGTGTAAGCACAGGCATTCCAGCTCCTACTACAGCAGGAACATCAGCAAGCTTGTGCTCGACAAATCCGTCAAAAGGAGCATACAATCTAGTATCATCAAACATGTTTTTTGCATTCTCGTATTTCGCCTTCATGCGTTCAAGACCATACTGCGCCTTGTCGTAATCGGCCTCAGTGACAACACTGTCGGCATAAAGTGTCATGGCTCTTTGCGCACTGGCTTTAACCTCCTCATATTCAGCCGACACAGCATTCAGCTGCACTTCATAGTCACGCGAGTCAAGTTCTGCAATAAGCATCCCCTTACGAACCCTGTCGCCTTCGCCCACAAATACATTTTTCAGTGAACCGCCAACTTTGAAAGCCATGTTCACCTTATCGGCTGCAACCACACGTGCAGGAAAGGCAAGTGGCTGATTCTGACTGCTTTCGCCAACATATTCAATCCTGACAGTTTTAACAGTCCCGTTTTCATTCTTTTTTTCGTGGCATCCCGACATTACAAGGATTACAAAAACACAAACAAATGCATTAAATACAAAATTTTGCATAGCTTTAATAATTATCGAATAATGTGCAAAATTACAATTTTCAAACTATTGCAAGTATAACAAAATAGAAAAATAATAGTTCGTTTATCCGTTTTATATTGTCGTAAAACACTTTTTATAGAAACACCGACATAAATATAAAAAAGCAAACGAGGGCTCATTGATAATTAAACGAGGGCTCATTTAAATAAAAACGAGTGCTCATTTTAAATCAAACAAGCCTGCATTGACTTATTTTATATAGATTCTTCCTTCTGTCTTAGCATATTTTTCACCTATTACGCCTTCAAAATTATTTTTTATGAAAGAAATAAGAATGTCAATATCAAGCCCCATATTGTCTTCTTTAAGTTCTGCATATCTGAAAATGCCCGAACTGCCAAGCTCTTTAATCTGGTAATCAAAACCCGCTAACACATATTTCTTTTCGGAGTCAACAGGTTCAAATACGCCTGTTGACTTATTGAGAATC
>JAFTTD010000164.1 GCA_017466965.1 Bacteroidaceae bacterium | reverse complement strand
TACAATCGGACACCACAATGCTTTTTCACGTTGAGAATGAGGATCTGCGTTGATGAATTTGCTGTAAAAAAGCAGAAAGCTAGTTATTAACGGATTTTTAAATGTAATTTTGTGTAGGAGAGATGGTAGATGTATAATAAATAAAATTAGGACAATATCGGAAAAAATAATTTCTTTTTTATTGGAGATTCAAAAAGTAGTAGTATATTTGCATTATACAAGTTGTTTAATACAAGATAACGTATTTATTATGCATGATTATTATATGATAAATGAATTGCTCAATGCATGGGAGGAGACATATAAAAAAGGACAACTGACTTTCTGGGTTTTTTTAGGACTTAAAGAGGGTAAAAAGTGCGTAGAGGAAATAAAGGAATTTGTTGAAAATATGTCAGATGGCTCAATGTCTTGTGAAGAGCAAAGTCTGTATCGGAATTTGCGGAAATTCCTTAATTTAGGAATTGTTGCATATGAATGTAAAAGAGTTAGCAAGGGGCCAGATAGAAAATACTACTATCTTACAGATGTGGGCAAAGAGTTGTTTCAGCTTTTTGTTGAGCGAAACATCAAGATATTCACTAAAGAATCCATTACAAACCTTTTAAATTATTAAGTTATGAAAGCATTGACAATCAGATTGGGACAGTTTGCAATTTGTGCATTAGTTTTGACTATATTATTCAGATATGTTCTGAATTTATGTATAGAAGCCAACAGTATTTGGGGAACTGTTGTTTGCTCCGTTTTATATGGATGCTTGATGTTTCTTGCTGGATTGTATTTCGGGAAGAAAGATTACATTGAAAATGAGGTTCACGATATTGGTTTCAGATATCATTTAGTAACCTACATTTTATGTGTTAGCATTGGTTACGGGGTATATTACTTGGGGTGGAACACTGAGAGCCTTCAAGCAATGACATACACAGCTATATCTTGGGGAATAGGTCTGTCTGTGCATTTCGTTTTTTATCTTTGTGAACAAAAGAAAACAATAAAAGGCTATGTGAAAGATGAGATTTTTCAATAGCATTTACAAAATTACTTAAATTGATTATGGCGGTTGCTCGATGAGTGACCGCCATAATCAATAACTTAAAAATTAAAAACATAAGGACTCAATGTTAAAATAAAACTCGTTTTCTGATAATTACATTTAAAATGTATATCTTTGCAAGATATTTCAGGCAAAATAAACGAATAAAAGATATATACGATGACAGCAAATGAAATTAGAGAGTCTTTCAAAAAATTCTTTGAAAGCAAGGAACACCTGATTGTTCCGTCTGCTCCAATGGTCATAAAGGATGACCCAACGCTGATGTTCACTAACGCTGGTATGAACCAGTTCAAGGACATCATTCTTGGTAATGCTCAGCCTAAGAGCCGCAGGGCTGCTGACACACAGAAGTGTCTGCGCGTGAGCGGTAAGCACAACGACCTTGAGGAAGTGGGCCATGACACATATCACCACACAATGTTTGAGATGCTCGGAAACTGGAGTTTCGGCGACTATTTCAAGAAAGAAGCAATTGACTGGGCATGGGAATATCTTGTTGACGTACTGAAGCTTGACCCGAAGAACCTTTATGCCACTGTGTTCGAGGGTTCGGAGGAGGAAGGACTTGAGCGCGACAACGAGGCTGCAGCCATCTGGGAGAAATATCTGCCAAAAGACCATATAATAAATGGAAACAAGCACGACAACTTCTGGGAAATGGGCGACACAGGCCCTTGCGGTCCATGTTCGGAAATACATATCGACTCACGCTCGGAGGAAGAGAAGGCAAAAGTGCCAGGTGCAGAGCTTGTGAACAAGGACAATCCGCAGGTTATTGAGATATGGAACCTCGTGTTCATGCAGTATAACCGCAAGGCTGACCATTCGCTCGAACCGCTTCCAGCAAAGGTTATCGACACGGGTATGGGATTTGAACGTCTTGTGCGCACTATGCAGGGCAAGACTTCAAACTATGACACTGATGTGTTCCAGCCTATCATCAAGGTGCTCGGCGACATGGCGGGAGTGAAGTACGGAACAGACGAGAAGACTGACGTGGCAATGCGTGTGGTTGCAGACCACTTGCGTGCTATTGCTTTCTCTATTGCTGACGGACAGTTGCCAAGCAATGCGAAGGCGGGATATGTCATCAGAAGAATTCTGCGCCGTGCAGTACGCTACGGATATACATTCCTCGGACAGAAGGAAGCGTTCATATACAGACTTGTTCCTACGCTGATTGCAGAAATGGGAGATGCATTCCCTGAACTGCCGGCACAGAAGGAACTCATCATGAAGGTGATGAAGGAAGAGGAGGATTCGTTCCTCCGCACTCTGGAGAACGGTATAAAACTGCTTAACGGAGTGATGGAAGAGACTAAGGCTGCAGGCAAGACTGAAATTGCAGGCGACAAGGCGTTCACTCTTTTTGACACATTCGGATTCCCGCTTGACCTTACAGAACTTATCTGCCGCGAGAACGGAATGACAGTGGATGAGGCTGGATTCAATGTGGAGATGCAGAAGCAGAAGGACCGTGCACGCAATGCGGCTGCTGTTGAGACTGGCGACTGGGTTGTTCTCCATGAGGGAGAAAGCAAGTTCGTAGGTTACGATTACACTGAACACAGCTGCCGAATACTGAAATATCGTGAGGTAAAGCAGAAGAAAGCCACTTTCTTTGAGGTGGTGCTCGACGCAACTCCTTTCTATGCTGAAATGGGTGGTGAAGTGGGCGATCAGGGCGTGCTCGTTAGCGAAGATGAAACAGTGGAGGTTATCGACACAAAGAGCGAGAACAACCTGTCTGTCCATCATGTGGCAAAGATGCCTCTGAATCCGGAAGCTGAATTTATGGCTTGCGTAGATGTGGAGAAGCGCCGTGCTACTGAGGCTAACCATACTTGCACACACTTGCTTGACGAGGCTTTGCGCGAGGTGCTTGGAACTCATGTTGAGCAGAAAGGATCGCTTGTAACTCCTGACGGACTTCGTTTCGACTTCTCTCATTTTGAAAAAGTAACTCCAGAGCAGTTGCGTGAGGTTGAGCATATTGTGAACGAGAAAATCCGTCAGAACATCCCTCTGAAGGAGTATCGCGACTATCCTATTGAGGAGGCTAAGAAACTTGGAGCTATAGCTCTGTTCGGAGAGAAGTATGGCGACAAGGTGAGAGTGGTTCAGTTTGGCACTTCTGTAGAGTTCTGTGGAGGTTGCCATGCAAGCAGCACAGGTTGTCTCGGAATGGTTCGTATAATCAGTGAAAGTTCTATTGCTGCTGGTGTTCGCCGTATTGAGGCTGTTACAGGCAAGAAGGTGGAAGAAATGATGGATACAGTTCAGGATACGCTTGCAGACCTGAAGGCTTTGTTCAATAATGCTCCAGACCTTGTTCCAGCAATAAAGAAATATATTGACGACAATGCTGAACTGAAGAAGCAGCTTGACGAGTTTAAGGCGCAGAAAGTAGGCGAGTACAAGGCGAAGATGGTTGAGCATGCAAAGAACGTGAACGGCATTAAAGTTGTAAGCGGAGTTCTTCCTGTTGATGCTCAGGGCGCAAAGGATATGGCGTTCCAGTTGCGTGCCCAGTTCGCTGAGAATCTCCTTGTTGTTATTGGTGGAGTGGCAGGCGACAAGCCGAATCTGACTGTTGCGTTCAGCGATGACCTTGTAAAGGAAGGCAAGAATGCAGGAAAGATTGTTCGCGAAGCAGCTAAGCTCATTCAAGGCGGTGGCGGCGGACAGGCTCATTTCGCTACAGCCGGAGGTAAAAATGCTGAAGGACTGAAGTCTGCTGTTGACAAGGTAATTGAATTGGCTGAATTGTAATCTAATGTGAATATATATAAGGTGTGTCAAAATGAGAGCGCGCTCTCGTTTTGGCACATTTGAGTTTGTAGGGATTCTGGAATTCAGAAGATGCTTCTGAACTCTCAACTTAAGTTTTTAAGTTCGTAAGTTTTTGAGTTTTTAAGTTCGCACTGAAAACACCCATTGGCGCTTTCTGAACTCCTGAACTTCTGAACTTCATAACTCATAATTCATAATTCATAATTTATAATTCCTAATTCATAATTATCCTCACTCTCCATGAATACACAAGGCGTCAAGTATGCTGGCTCAAAACAGAAGCTCATACCTTATATATTAAAAGAGGTAGAGATGCTGAAGGATGTCCGTACCGTCATTGATGGTTTTGCGGGCACAACAAGGGTGTCGCAGGCATTCCATACGTTAGGTTATGAAGTTACGTCCAACGATGTTTCGGCATGGTCAGAGGTTTTTGGCAAATGCTATCTGTTGGCAGACAGACCCAAAAGGTATTATCAGGAGATGATTGATTTTCTCAACTCGTTGGAAGGTAAAGACGGATGGTTTACAGAGAATTATGGCGGTGACGAGGCGGACGAGAAGCGCCCGTTTCAGAAGAAGAACACCAGGAGGCTTGATGCAATAAGGGAAGAAATAGACCGTATGGGAGTGGACGACATAGACAAGAGCGTGTTGCTCACAAGCCTGATTCTTGCTCTCGACTCTGTGGACAGCACTCTCGGACACCATGTTTCATATTTGTCAAAATGGGCTCCCCGAGCTTATAACGACATGAAGCTTGAAGTACCCCGTCTCATCTTGCCTAAAAAGGCAAAGGCGCACATTCTCAGGGAAGATGTGTTCGATGCTATAAGAGAACGTAGTTTCGACCTCGCTTACTTTGACCCTCCTTATGGTTCGAACAATGAAAAGATGCCTCCCTCAAGAGTTCGATATTCAAGTTATTACCATTTGTGGACAACTGTTGTGAAGAATGACAGACCATCAGTGTTCGGCAAGGCCAACAGGCGTGAGGACACAAGGGATGAAGTTGCAACTTCCGTGTTTGAGGAATTCAGAAAGGATTCTTCGGGCAGGCATATTGCTATGAACGCCATAGAGCGCCTTGTAAGAGATGCAGACGCTCGTTACATTATGCTTTCATACAGTTCGGGAGGTAGGGCTACAAAGCAGGAGCTAATTGACATTCTTAATGACTCGGGAAAGTTGTTGAGGACTGTTGAAATTGATTACAAGAAGAATGTGATGGCACAAATGAAGTGGACTAACGACTGGGCTGCAAAGGATGACAAAAACAAAGAATATCTTTTTTTGTTAGATAAGTCTTGAAAAAAAGATATATATTTGTGAAGTGAAAGGAATAAATATAAAAAAATTTTTGTTATGGAATGTTTATATCCGATGCTCTTTGAACAGAATTTCCTTGAAACTGTTTGGGGCGGAAACAGACTGAAGCCGATGAAGGGACTGCAACCCGACGAAAAACCGATAGGCGAAAGCTGGGAAGTCAGTGCTGTCCCTGGAAAAGAGTCAGTTGTTGGCAATGGACCCTTTACAGGACGACTTTTGACTGATATTGTATCTGAATATGGATCTCTGCTGCTTGGAAACAAGTCTGTTGAAACATACGGCGCAAAATTCCCTTTGCTGATAAAGTTGATTGACGCAGCGCAAGATTTGTCAATACAGGTGCATCCAGACGACAAATTGGCGCGTGAGAGACACGACAGTATGGGCAAGACTGAGATGTGGTATGTCGTTGATGCAAAGGAAGGCTCACGCCTTTATTCCGGATTCAAGTCGCAGATTTCAAAGTACGAATACGAGAAGAGAGTGGAGGACGGTTCTATATGCGATGTGCTCCATTCGGCGGAAGTGCACAAGGGAGACACTTTCTTCATCCCTGCCGGACGCGTTCACGCCATTTGTGGCGGACTGCTCATTGCCGAAGTGCAGGAGAGCAGCGACATAACATACAGGATTTTTGACTATAACCGTCCCGGGCTTGATGGTAAACCGCGCCAACTACATACGGATCTTGCTAAGGATGCGATAGATTATACCGTTTATGACTGCTACAAGACAGACTACGAGAACAAGGTAAACAAGCCGGTAGCGTTGGCTGAGAGTCCGTATTTCACAGTGAAGGTTCATAACATCACCCGCACTTTCCACAGAAAACTGTATAAATATGACACCTTCATCGTGTATATGTGCCTGAAGGGCGACATGAGAATAGACGTTTGTTCGTCAAGAGGATTTAACGGCGAAATGCCGAAAGTGAAAAGCATACGACTTCATGAAGGGCATAGCTGCTTGATTCCAGCCTCTTGCGCTGACATAAACCTTGTGCCTGACAATCCGGGCGGAACTTCACAGTTGCTTGAAGTCTATATTGACAACAAGAATATCAACAAGTAAGTATGTTCATTCACGTCAAAAACGTGTTCTTCTAAATGTGAACATTCTTTTCGTTTCATTTAATAAGAAAATCACTTGTTGAAGTGACTTTTGACAAGAACGCAGGCTCATTAATATTTAAACGCAGGCTCGTTTGTAATAGAATGAGCCTGCGTTCTTGTTTTATGTAGCATGAATTTAACTTGCCAGACGTCCTTTATTCATTCCTTAAAGTCTGCTCCTCTTTCCAGTTAACAAGGAATACTTGCTTTTTTGCGCGTGTGAAAGCAGTGTAAAGCCATCGGAAATAATCTGGGCCAAGCATGTCCTCTGTCATGTATCCCTGGTCTATAAACACATTCTCCCACTGTCCTCCCTGAGCCTTGTGGCAAGTGACGGCATATGCGTATTTGATTTGCAGAGCATTGTAATATGGGTCATTCTTCAGAGCTTTCAGCCGGTCTTTCTTGTTTGGAATGTCCATGTAGTCTTCCATTACCGAATTGTAGAGTTTTTCATTTTGCTCGTATGTCAGTGCCGGAGCCTCAGCATGCAAAGTGTCAAGAAGTACGGTCGTTTCCATTTCATAGTCTTTGTAATCAGGAAACCTGAGCAGACAGTCTGCAAATCTGAATCCGTATAGTTCGCGGATGTTTCTGATGCGCTCAACAACGGCTGTATCTCCGTTTGCTATGAAGTCTATCGTGAAGTCTTCCTTGTCAGCTTGTCCCTCATTCTTTTCATTGCTGTTTTCGGTTTTTGCGGAATTCTCTATTTCGCTCCAATAGTAGTTGTTTTTTGCAATCATCAGTATGTCGCCCGTTGAAAGTTCCTCTTCTTTCCATAAAATCTGATTTCTGATACCATTGTTGTATATATGGGCGCGTTTGTTAGATCTGCACACAATCATGGTCTCGTCAATGCCATCGCGGCTGTAGCTGTTGCTTATGGTTTCAATAAGTTCATTACCCGATATGTTGTGAACGTCGGCAAATCCTTCAAATCTGATTTTAGGGAGAGCGAAAATGTCTTCACTTTCAATCATTCTTCTTAACCTTGTAGCGTTCCATAGTATTCCTGATTCTTCTTTCTGACGTATAACTTCAGTCAGAGTGTGGCAGGTGACATTCAGACCGAAACCCTCCAGGTTCATGGGGTTGAGTGCAGGACTTTCACCTTCTCCTACAGGCGGGAGCTGCGCAGTGTCGCCAATGAGTATGAGTCTGCACCCCTGTCCACCATAAACAAAATGAATAAGGTCGTCAAGAAGTCTCCCCGTTCCATAGATGGAGCCTGACAGACCTTCGTTTGAAATCATTGAAGCCTCGTCTGCTATAAAGAGCACATTCTTCATCATGTTGAAATTTAATGAGAATATAGAGTCTTTGTCTATGGATTTCTGTCTGTAAATTCTTTTGTGAATAGTGTAGGCAGGATGGTCGGAATAGAGTGCGAAAACTTTTGCGGCTCGTCCGGTGGGTGCCATCAAAACGCAATTGCGCTGCAACTGTTCCATTGTCTTCACAAGTGCACCTACCAATGATGTCTTTCCTGTTCCTGCAAATCCCCTCAGAACAAACACGCCATCTTGGTTTTTTGACAAGATGAATTCGCACAGTGAATCAACAACTTTTCCTTGCTCTTTTGTGGGAGAAAAGCCGAAATTTTGCAAAATCAGTTCTTTTAGGTAGTCTATAATCATTATTTTTATAAAAAAACTTGGTTCTGATAACTGAGTTTCATTTTTATTCGTTATTTTTGCGACACGAATATAACAAAATAAAAAATAATAAAACAATATTATGAAAAAGATTATCGTAAATATTCTTTTGGGAATATGTGTGCTCGGACTTGCATACGCATGCTTCTCCAGCATTTACAGTGACATCGTCTTTGACGAAGAGAAAGCTTCACGTGAACAGAAAGTTATTGCAAATCTTTTGAAGATTCGTGAAGCAGAAGAAAAGTATAAGTTCGCACATCGTGGAGATTATTGCGGAACTATTGACTCTTTGATTGACTGGATTAAGAACGAGCGCGCGATAGATAAGATTATTAAGGAAGGTGAACTTACTGATGATCAGCTCGAAGCTGGTATGACAGAAGCACAGGCTGTACAGGAAGGATTGATTAAGCGTGATACAATCTGGGTTTCTGCGGCTGAAGCTCTCGGTATAAGCAATCCTGATTCATTGAAATATGTGCCAGTAGGAAGAGAAGGAGCTATTTTCCAGCTTCGCAAGAAAGAAACATTCAACCTTCGTTCAAACGAATTTGACCTCCTTCTTGAAGTTCGTGCAAACATAGAAGACTACATGTACGGAGTTCCTGAAAAGAGAATCAGAAGTTTGAAGTCTGAACTTAAGAAGCTTGGCAAGAACAGAGCTGATTTGTTTGAAGACAATGCTGACCAGACTAAGGGTGAATGGTATGGCCTTCGTGTAGGAGACTTGGAAGACCCTAATAACAAGTTGGCAGGAAACTGGGAATAACTTAGTATGCAGGTAACAGAAAATAATATAAAGCAACATAAAAGTTTGTCCATTCGTGTCTGCGCGGATGGACTTTCTTTTTGTGTTTATACACCGGCTTCGCCAGAGCCTTTTGAATACAAGGTGTATAAGGTGAAACCAACAATTTCGCTTGCGGCCAATCTGAAAGAGGCACTCAAGACAGAACCATTGCTGAAGGAGAGTTATCAAAGGGTTAATGTCATTGTTTCAACATCAAACTTCACAACTGTGCCTGTGGTGGCATTTAAGAATGAGGAAGTGGAAGACATATATAATTATGTCTTTCCCAAATCAATGCCTAAAAAGGTTAGTTACAATGTGCTGAGACGCTCTGGAATAGCAATCATATTCGGGCTTGACAAGAATGTATATCAGCTCATATTAGATGATTTTCCCCGTGCAAGGTTTTATGCCTCTGCGAGTACTCTTATTGAGTTCTTTGGCGAAAGAAGCCTCTTAGGATCAAATAAGAAAATGTACTCTTATATACACGAGAATGAAATGACAATCTATTGTTTTGAGCAAGGAAGATTGTTGTTCGTAAACACTTTCTGTGTAAATGAAACGACAGACTGCCAGTTCTATATACTGAATGTGTGGAAACAACTGGAGATGGATCAGATTGATGATGCGCTTTATGTAATAGCAGATAATGACAAGCGCAAGGATTTAGCTGAAAAGATGCAGCTCTTCCTTAAGAATGTGTCTGTTATTGACCGTAAAGATGATTTCCGCAACACGCTGACAAAGGGCGATGCGTTTATGCCTTATGATTTGCAAACATTGTTGGTTTGTGGCTTTTGAAGGCTGAAGTTTAAAGAACAGATGATTTAATTATAGTGTGAATTTTCAATTTAGGCTTTATGCGAATTATAGGAGGAAAGTATAAACATAGGCGTTTTGATGTTCCGCATACCTTTAAGGCGCGTCCTACGACGGATTTTGCAAAAGAGGGACTATTCAATATATTGCATAATAATTATGTGGATTTTGATTCTGCGCCTTCCGCATTAGACTTGTTTGCAGGAACCGGAAGTATTGGTGTGGAATTTGTATCCCGAGGATGTGGTAAGGTTGTTTCTGTAGAAAAGGATTTCTCGCATTGCAAGTTTCTATATAAAGTGGCTAAAGAGCTAAACGACAAGGCGTGGATTCCGGTAAATTCTGATGTATTCAAGTTTGTTCAGCGTTGTTCAGACAAGTTTGACGTTATCTTTGCTGATCCCCCATACGCTTTGGAGAACCTTGCAGATATTCCTCGTTTAGTATTTGAGGCTGACATTCTTGCAGACGATGGAGTATTTGTTCTTGAACATGGGAAGACAAATGATTTTTCAAAATATCCCTATTTCGTAGCCATGAGGAAATATGGCGCAGTCCATTTCTCTTTCTTTCAGAAAATAGAAGATGAAGATGCTGAGGCATGATTCTATCAAATAAGGAAAAAGACTGTTGAAATATAAGTTTGTGGCAATTAATCTTTTAAAAGCAACAACCGTTTTAGAACTTTTTATTGTGATTTATGATACACAATAACGTCTAAAACGGTTGTTGCTTTTTTTATTAGTAGCAAAATGTTTGCCTAAATGTGACTAAGGATTTTGTGTCAATAGTTATCTTGGACCACCTCCGCCCATTCTTCCTGGTCCACCTGCAGGTGCACCACCGACGCCTCTTGCTGATCTGCCACCCATCATTCCGCCTGGTGGGAATCCGCCTTGTCCGAATCCCATTCTTCCGCCTTGTCCAGGGCCGAATGAATTCTTTCCGCCAAAGATGTTGAGCTTGTATATTATACGGAGTATTCCGTATTGGTAAATCGAGTTGTTGCGTGAGTCGCTGCTCATCATGGCGTTAACAACTCTGCTGATGTTACTTTGTTCTGCAAGAATGTCGTTCACTTCGAGCGAGATAGTTAGTGCGTTGCCTTTAAGGAATGAGTGTGATACTTGTGCATTCCATATCAGCTCGTTTGTGTTCATTTCTTTTTGTGCATATCCGCGTCTGCTGTTCATGGCTATGTCTGTTACAATTCTTGTACCCCACGGCATATATACGCTGAAGTCTGCACCGTAAGAGAAATTATATGTGTCAAGATCGTTGTTCTCTACAATATTGTTT
>JAFTTD010000163.1 GCA_017466965.1 Bacteroidaceae bacterium | reverse complement strand
ATGGTGGTTTCGGTACAAGCTTCGATATATTCGGATTCGACCTCTCTGTTGACTTCACTTATCAGCTTGGCGGATACGTTTATGACGGAACATACGCAAGCCTCATGAGCCTTGACCAGGGATTCGGTATTCACGAAGATATGCTCAACGCATGGTCTCCTGAAAATGCTGGTTCAAACATTCCACGTATGACATACAACGATTCATACATGGCTTCTACCTCAGACCGTTTCCTCACAGACGCTTCGTTCCTTTCATTGCAGAACGTAACTCTCGGATACACTCTTCCAAAATCATTCACAACTAAGTTCGGTGTAGAAAAACTCCGTCTCTATGTTGTTGGCGATAACCTTTGGGTATGGTCAAAGCGTAAGGGTCTTGACCCACGTCAGAGTGCTACAGGTGATGCATCAAGTGCATTGTACTCTTCAATCCGTACAATCTCTGGTGGTGTTTCTATCACATTCTAATTAAAGACTCCATATCCATACAAAAAAATAAGATAAATAAATAACAATTCAGAATATGAATAAGGTATTAAAATCAATATTATTTGTCGGAATCGCTGCTTCTACATCAGTTTCTTTTGTGAGCTGTATTGACGAAACAGAACCGACAACTGTGGCAACAGAGACACAGGTTGGTCAGTCTTCTGCCGCTACAGAGGCTTTGACAATGGCGATGCCTGCATTCCTTACACAGGTGGATGAGGGAATTCTTGATGGAAATGGTTGGCATGGTGTATTCGGATATCCTGCCATGATGATGGCTCGTGACCTTATGACTGGAGATTTCGGTTTCAGCACTACTACATACGCAAGCCACTTCAACTTCTGGTCACACAACAAGTATCAGGGCGATGGTTACCTTTACGGACAGTATATCTGGAACTATTATTATCAGTTTATCCAGACTGCTAACAACGTAGTTGGTGCTGTAAATCCTGAGACTGCAACAAGCGAACAGCTCGGATTCCTCGGTGCAGGTCACGCTTTCCGTGCATTGGCTTATCTTGACGCTGCTCGTATGTACGAATTCCTTCCAAATGACAAGACAAGCAATATCAATGTTGATGGTAACAATGTGTTGAACCTCACTATTCCTATCGTAACAAACGAAACAACATCTGATGATGCTCGCAACAATCCACGTGCAACACGTGAAGAGATGGTTAAGTTTATTCTTTCTGACCTCGATGCTGCAGAAGAGTACATACCAAATCTTGAAAGCACATACTCTAAGACTCTTCCTGACCTTGCATGTGTATATGGTCTTAAGGCTCGTCTTTATATGTGGGTTGAGGATTATACAAATGCAAAGAAGTATGCTGGCCTTGCTATTGATGCTGCTTCTGTTGATCCAATGACTAAGGAAGAAGGATTGAGCATTACTGACGGATTCAACTCTATCGACCCATGGATGTGGGGAGGTACTCAGACTTCTGAAAGCCGTAGTGTGACATTTGGTATCGTGAACTTCACTTCATGGGTTTCAAACCAGACTTCTTTCGGATATACAGGAACTGGTACAGGCTTGTATGTTATTGCCGACAAGAATTTCTGCGACCGTATAGGCAAGCACGACTGGCGCAAGCTTTGGTTCCAGCCAGCAGAGGATAGCGACCTCAGAGCTGAAATTTCATACGTTTCTGCTTCTGATGCAGAAACAGTTCCTGCATACGCTTCTCTCAAGTTCCGTCCAGGCGAAGGAAATGCTGACAACTACCAGGTTGGTGCGGCTGTTTCTGTCCCTGTAATGCGTGTAGAAGAAATGTACTTCATAGAGGCTGAGGCTGCTGCTCATCTCAATGCGGCAGACGGTAAGGCTCTTGTTGAATCATTCATGAATCAGTATCGTGACGCTAACTACGTATGTCATTCAACAGAAACTGCTGATGTTGTTGAAGAAATCGTATTCCAGAAGCGCGTTGAGCTTTGGGGTGAAGGACAGACATTCTTTGACATCAAGCGTTTGAACTATTCTGTCACTCGCGGATACGAAGGAACTCTCTTCACTGACCTTGCACGTCTTAACACAGAGGGTCGTCCGGCATGGATGAATCTTGTTATTGTACGTACAGAGCCAAATAACAACAAGGCGGTAGTTGGCTTTAACAATCCTGATCCAACAGACGCTTATACTCCTTGGACAAATCTTTAATATTCTGAAGAGTATAGAATTCATATATTAATTCTGAGAGCCGGAGTATAGGCTTTGGCTCTCAGAAAATAAAAAGGAATAATAAAAACAGAAAAATATGAAAACAGGTAAAATATTCGGACTGTTGGGTCTTGCACTTTGTGCTGTTTTCACTTCTTGTGACGAAGAGTTCAATGATGATTATACTGCTGCTTCTGTTTCTGGTGCTCAGGTATATTTCTCAAGTGAAGCTCCATCTGTTGTAGAAGTGTCTAAAGATACAACAGCTTGTGAAATCAGCCTTAACCGTGCGGTTACTGCTGGAAGTCTTGAAGTTGCTTTGAATGTGACTTCTACAAGCGACTTATATTCAATCCCTTCAAAGGTGACTTTTGCTGACGGTGCAGATTCTGCCCCTATTTCTATTAAGTATGACGGTGATGCTATTGAATATGGCGTGTTTGACACTGTTACAGTTTCTTTAGCTGATGCTACTATCACTTCTTCTTGGGGTGTTTCTTCTTATACATTCGTTATCGGATGTCCAGAGCCTTGGACAGAGTGGGCTCCATTTGCTGCTGGTACTTGCACATGGACTTACATTTATTATTATAATGGTGACGATCCAGGCTTGAAGATTTTCTATCGCGAAAACAAAGTGAATACAGCTCAGGCTCAGTTCCTTATCAAGAATGCGCTTTCAGGTATTGATGTAGTATTTGATTATAATACAGAAACTGGTGCAGTTACTCTCCCTGAAACTAAATTCGATGTTCACAGCACTTATGGAGACGTGTTCGTATCAGACCTTGATACTTATGCAGGCAATGGTCAAGTTGGTGCTTTCGATGCTGAACAGGGTATCATTACTATTCCATTGATTTACTATGTAGGTGCAGGTTATTTCGGAGCTGGAAATGAATATATCTACATTGATGGATATGACCGTAAGGATTTGACTACAGATGTAGCATACGCTGGTAAGTTTGAAAATGCAGAAGGAAACCTCTTCGTTGTTGCCTCTGCTAATCTCGGACCAGATGTTGAATCTGCTCAGTTAGCTCTTATTCCAGGCGAACTTACACAGGAATTGTTCGATGAAATCCTTGGTGGTACATACACTCAGATGATGGAAATTGCTGCAAGTGGTGAATACAGAATGCCTGCTGATTCTCTTGAAACAGGAAAGTATTCTTTCGTTCTCGTTTCTTATTCTGAAGGCGAAGCTGCTGACTATGCAACTGCTACTTTCAAATATACAAACAGTGCAGAACCTGCTGAAACATGGACAGACCTTTATGTAGGTAATTATACTTATACACTCTTCTTTGGTTCAGAAGAAGAGCCTACCACAGATGAAAACCTCGTTCTCTCTGTAAGCGACAGTGATCCTACACGTTATAAGATTTCAAATTGGGGAAATGGTGTTGACTTCATGTTCACAATGGCTGAAGACGGAACTATCCTTGTTGATGATTGTGAAACAGGATATGTTCACTCACAAGTGGGTATGATTTATGTTGTTGACTATGTGACTTATACTGGAAGCCCTGAAGCGCCAAGCAGTTATGATCCTGAAACAGGAACATTCAATTTTGCTCTCGTTTATTACTATGACGGTGGTTATGCTGCTTTTGGTTATGAAAAATTTGTTCTCACGGCAGCTGCAGGCGCAAAGAACCGTATTGCCAAGGCTGACAAGGAGCTTGCAAAGAAGAACGTTTCTTGCAAACTGGTTCCAACGTTGAAGAACGGAGCTATCAATGCAATCCCTGTAATCAGATAATTTTAATCACAGATTATATTTAAGCTCTGAGCTCTCTGGAAAATCAGAAGCTCAGAGCTTTTTCTAATCTAAGAAAACACGACATATATCATGAGAAGAAATATAGTTTTATCTTTGCTTTCCTTTTTAATCGTTTCTGTTTCTTATGCAGAGTCTGTCAGTCTTGAAAAGGCAAAAAAGATTGCAGAAACTGTATTGGGCAAGAATGGTTCTGATAAAAAGATTGTGACAGAGCTGAATTTTTCGGCGCAGGCAAAGAGCAGATTTAATTTGAATGCAGATTCTCCCGCTTTTTATATTTTTAATTCTGCTGACAGCTTAGGATTCGTAATTGTATCTGGAGAGGACAGGCTACCTTCTGTATTTGCATATTCTTGTGATGGTTTCATTGGAGAAGATGTTGATATGCCAAATGGACTGTCGTTTTATCTTGAAGCATATTCTCGCTATGTTGAAGAAGTACGCTTGGGGAAATCAAAGCCGATGATTAGATATGCTGATGATACTGTGGCTGATACTGTTGTAGGTCCTCTTGTTAAGAGTAAATGGGGACAAGATGAACCTTTCAACTTGTATGTGCCGAATTCATATCCTGTGGGATGTGTGGCAACTGCCATGGCGCAGATTATGTTCCATTATAAATGGCCAAACCAGGGTATGGGAAGCATGAGGTATGAGTGGAACGGTAAATTTATTGAAGAGAATTTTGCAGAACATACTTATGACTGGCCTGTCATGAAGAATACTGCGAATGCAAACAGAATGGGTAAGGCCAAGGATGCTGTGGCACGTATTTCATACGATTGCGGTGTGGCTACACAGATGCAGTATGGTGAAGGCGGTAGCGGTACTCAGGACGATTTGGCATACGTAGCATATTATAAGTTCTTTGATTATGATGCTTCTTCACTGGATTTCAAGCGTCAGATGTCATGTGGCTCTCAGGAGGAATGGGAGAAACTTATATATGATGAACTTGACAAGAAGAGACCAATACAATTTTCTGCTTTTGATAGTAATGATGGTGGTGGACATTCATTCATTCTTGACGGATATGATTCAAATGGTTTTGTTCATGTCAACTGGGGATGGAATGGAGAAGGAAACGGATTCTATGATCTGGAGCTGATGGATGTCATGAGCTACAAATTTAATATGCAGCAAAGTGCCATCATTGGAATTGTTCCAGACAAAGATGATGAGATGTCAAAGCGCAGGCAGTACAGACTGTATATGATTGGTACTCCTGGAGTTAAAGAGAATTATTCTCCGTCTGTGGAAGAAGAATTCTATGTGTCTCTTGGTCAGGTGTTCAATTACTCTGCTTCAACAAGAGTGTTTAATTTCGGAATGGGACTGTTTGACAAGCAAGGTAATTTCCTTGATGATGTATCTGTCTTCTCTTTGGACAGAAACCAGCTTATTCTTGAAGGATTCTATGGTTACGGAGAGTATGGAAATATGAAGTGTAAGCTTCCTCGTGAATATCCTGATGGAGACTATGTCTTCAGAGCTATATCAAAGGAAAATGGATATGACGAATGGTTGCTTGTTGAGACAGAAGGAGGGGATAAGGTTAATTGTCTGCCTGCTTATATTCATGACGGCAAAATTTTCTTTAACCAGTTCTCAACAGCCATTGATGGTGTGGAGGATGATGTGGATTTCTTTGTTGAGCGATACGATTTGAACGGAAGAAAATTAGAAGGTGCTTCGTTGAAGAATAAAGGTATAGTTATTGAAAGAAGAATCTATAGGAATGGCAAAGTTAAGGTTGCTAAAATTTGCTATTGATTAATATCTGATTTTTGCAGGCTTTACTTGAAATAATATTTAAGAGGTGGAAAACGATTGTCTTAAGGCAAATGTTTTCCACCTCTTGTTTTGTAAAAACGAAAACTGTTATCTCACAGCGATGCATTCAATTTCAACGCGTGCCTCTTTAGGAAGTGTTTTAACTGCTACGGCAGAGCGTGCAGGGCAAATACCTTCGAAGAATGTGGCATAAACTTCGTTCATTTCTGCAAAGTCAGCAATGTCTGCAAGGAATACTGTTGTTTTTACAACATTTTCCATTGTGAGACCTGCTTCAGCAAGGATGTTCTTTACATTTGTCAAAGACTGGAATGTTAGTTCCTTGATGCCTCCTTCAGCGAAATTGCCTGTTGAAGGGTCTATTGGAAGCTGACCACTGATGAATAGCATTCCGTTTGCTTCGATAGCCTGGCTGTATGGACCTATGGCCGCAGGAGCGTTAGATGTTGAAAATTGTTTTTTCATTTGTTGTCTCTTTTATTTATTAAATATGTATTCTATGCAAAGGTATAAAAACGTTTGCATTTGTCAAATACTTTATTCATACATTATTGTTTGTAGTTGTTTCAAAATGATGCTATCCATTAATTTTGGTGCAACAGCATTGGCGCAGACTGTTAAAATGTGGAGCTGAAAGGCCTTTTTTAGTTCTGAGGTATAAAAATCTAATCTAAAAGATTAATATATACTTCATATTATTGTACTTTTGCATTGGATTTCTTTAATCTTGAATTTGTATATGCATACCAGGTTTTATTCTTTTATTGTTGGAATACTGTTCTGCTTGCACGTAATTTCGGCTCCTGTTGATAAAAATACGGCAAGAGATATAGCGGAATGTTTTATTCTTAATAAATTGGGGACAGTTGGTCTGACTGATGCGAATATGCCTTATGAGGCGAAAAGGAGGTTTGCTGTTTCAGACAATGGTGCTCCTGCTTTTCACGTTTTTAATGTGGGGAACAATGATGGTTATGTTATTGTAAGTGGTGATGACTGCTTTCCTGAAATCATAGGCTATTCTACCGATGGCGCATTTGATGAAAATATGTCTATGCCCGATGGTTTGATATGTTTTCTTGAGTCATACAGTGCGTATGTTTCGGATGTCCGTCAGGGATTGGCGGAACCACCAGTGATGGAGTTGTCAGAAGGAAGCTCTGCAGTTGCACCGCTTTGTGCTGCAGAATGGGGTCAAGGAACTCCTTTTGATGATTTTATTCCTGAAGATAATGGTGCAGTATGTCCTGTGGGCTGTGTCGCTACTTCTATGGCGCAGATTATGTATAAATGGAAATTCCCGGAAAGGCCTAAACCCTTGAAAGTATCATATAATACTCAGAATTGGAATATAGGTGTGATAGTTGAGGATTTTTCAACTGATGAACATATATATGAATGGGAACTGATGAAGCCTAAGGCTAATGGCAATGTTATTTCTTCATCGCGTAAGGCTGTTTCTCGCCTATCTTACGATTGTGGTGTTGCCACAAAGATGCAATACACTTCGGCAGGGAGTGGAGCATACGATGAAGATGCTTTGATTGCATATTATCGTTATTTTTCATATGACGCTTCGTCGTTGGAACTTGTTTTTAGGGAATGTGTAGATAGTGAAGAGGAATGGACTAATATCATCAAGCGCGAACTTGATGAAGGGCGGCCTGTTCATTTTTCAGCGTCGTCGCCAGAGGGGGAGGGGAGAGATGCTGCAGGACATGCTTTTGTCATTGATGGTTATGACAATAATGGCTTGGTTCATGTGAATTGGGGATGGTATGGCTCTTATAATGGATATTATCAGTTGTCAGTTCTGGATGTGGGTGCATATCGCTTTTCTGATTTGCAGACTGTAATAATAGGTATAGAACCGGGGACTGGAGAAGAGAAGCCTAAGCAGTATCGTCTGTATGCGGAAAATGCCCCAACCGTTTATGAGAATGTTGTAAATAGAGGGGAGTTGTTTAATGTTAATTTAGATGGCGTTTACAATATATCTCTTTATCCGCATGAATGGTCTTACGGAATAGGCTTGTTTGACAAAAAAGGTGATTTTGTTTGTATTGTGGATGTCAGGAAAGGAAATAACAAGGTTGAACTGAAAGGAGGATATGGATTTGAAGATGATGTCGTATGTGCGCTTCCTGATGATTGTGCAGATGGTGATTATATGCTGCGCCTAGTGTGTAAAGAAAAAGGGTACGAAGATTGGGTTCTTCCTAATTGTATGGGTGGTGACAAATTGAATTCTATACCATTGTGGGTAACTGAAAATGAACTGAGGTTTAATCAGGTGTCTTCTTCTCTGTCCGATGTGTTTGCTGAAGGACAGAAAACTGCATCTTCTGAATGTTTTGACATGGTAGGGAGAAAAATATTATCTCCGGTTAGAGGCGCTCCTTATGTGGAAAGATATGTACGTGAGGATGGGACGTCGTTCAGTATTAAAAAAATCAAGCGATGAGTAGGTTCTAAAAATACTAAGAATCAGAACTTTTTTATATATTTGCAACATGATTTGCATTGAATATAAATCTTAACAAACATACTAAACATGATTAAAAATTCTATTAGAACATTTATTGTTTATGTGGGATGCTTGTGCGTCTCTTTGTCTGCTTATGCTCAAAAAGCGGCAGAACCTGTATTCTATAAGCATTCTTTTAGTGATGCGGCTATTCTTTACGGGCTTTCAAACAACGGAAAGTGGGCTTTAGCTAAAGCCGGAAACTCCGACGCGGCTTCTTCTCCAAAACTCATTGAAGTTGAGACAGGAAAGATAATCGAAGTGCTGTCTGAAGAATTTGCAGGTACAGCTTGTGACATAACAGACGTCACAGATGATGGTGAAATAGTTGTAGGTAGCATTGCAGGCCGTCCGGCATATTGGAGAAAAACTCCGCTTACTGAGGGTGATTTCGCTGACCAGGAATGGATTTTGCTTGACGTGAAAGATAATTGGAATGGCGGATATGTAAATGCTGTGACTCCTGATGGTAAATATGGTGTAGGTGTATGTACTGGATTTTATGGTACTCATGAGGATTCGGACGTGCCGGAATCATACGAATATGATATTGCGCCATGTTTATGGGACCTTTCTACAGGAAAAATTATAGAAACTCCTAATTTGCCTACCCGTGATATGATTCATCTTGATCAGCATCAGAATGAATTTTGTGGAATCTCGCCTGATGGCAGATACATTCTTGGCCGAATGGATTTTTCATACGTAATGCCACCGGCACTTTTTACTTATGTATATGATCGTGAAACTGAAGAATATGAGGCTATTGGATTTGAAGATAATCCTATAGATGACTGGAAACCGAAAGCGGAAGGACTGTTGTTCACTAATTTCCCGGCAATGAGTCCTAACGGTGAATGGGTTACAGGACATGCTTATATGATTAAACCCGTTGCCGGCTCTGATTTCCCGTCTGAATATACGGTAGCCTTTAGATATAATGTCAAGACAAAAGAATTCAATGTGTATGACGGTGAAGAGGATGCTGACGTGATGGGAGTGTCTGTTGATGACAATGGTGTGGTTTATGCTTCTTCTCCTGTGAATAATCCTTTGCGTACATTGTTTGTGCGTTATGATGGATACTGGATTGATTTCGCACAGATTTGTAAGCAAAGTTATGGTTTTGATTTTTTTGAAAAAACGAAGTATGATTATACAGGAACTCCTATTTTCATAAATAATGATGGCTCACGTATTGTTAGTATGGTTGACCCTAATGGGGAAAGTTATATTGTGGATTTTGGTGAGCCGCTTGTTAATCGTTGTGCTGACGTGGATTTGCTTGGAAACTACACGGCTGTTCCTGAATCGGGAGTGTCTTTCTCAAAAATGAGAACTGTGAAACTGACTTTTGACAGGGAAATCAAAGTGCTTGGTGCCAAGACTTCAGTGATGCTAAAGAATTCAAAGGGAGAAATTGTGAGGAACTCTATCTCTTTCGAGTTAGATGCGACTAACAAGAAAGTTCTGAATATAGCTTTCCGTACAACAAATCTTGAAGCGGGAGAAAAATATACTGTGGAAATACCTGCAGGTAGTTTTGCTTTGAATGCTGATGAAACAAAAGTTAACAAGCTCATAACATTGAATTATACAGGTTTGGAAGATAAGCCGATGATGCCGATAGAGGTGTCGCCGGCAAATGGCAGTGTTGTTGCAGTAATAGACAATGTGGCTAATCCTATTATATTAACGTTCGAGAATGATGTCTATTTGACTGATACTGCATCTGCATATCTGTATCGTGACGATATTGGCGCGCCTGTTGCAAAGCTTGTTGTTGCTTATAACGGCAATAAGGTAGGAATATATCCTTCTGCAGAACAATACCTCTATGAGGGATTTGATTATACAGTCGTAGTTATGGACAGCGCTGTTGTTGACGCGGCAGGAAATTGCGGTAATAATAGAATAGTGTTAAAGTATAAGGGCTCTTATGTTCGTGAAGTACTGCAGGGTAGCCTGTTTAATGATGCTTTTGACAACATTTCTCAGTCGCTGTTCATGTGGATGCGTTATGAAGGAGACCATAATAAGCCTATGTCTCAAATGCAAGCTTTGGAGTTTGATGCAGACAATCAGCCTTGGAATTTCTCAATACGCGAATCAGATGAAGTGGCGAACTATTGTATGGCATCACATTCTATGTATGCACCTTCTGGCAGTAGTGATGACTGGGCAGTTACGCCTCAGATTGTGATTCCTGATGAACGCTGCTATCTTGAATTTGACGCTCAGAGCTATCATTTCGCGAAATCAGACTCTTTGACCATAATAGTATATGAGAGTGAAGAGAATTATGGCGCGCTGAATGCTGAGACCATAGCTAAAATGAAAAGCGAAGGAAAGGTGGTGTTTAAAGAAAGGCTCTATCCGGGAGAGACAGAAGAGGGACTTGAAAATGAATGGCAGCATTTTATGGTTAGTTTGGCTGAATATAATGGCAAGAAAATATATATTGCTTTTGTAAACGATAATTATAATCAGAGTGCCATTTTTGTTGATAATGTGAAAATAGAGCATAATTCTGTTTACTCAATATCATTGAAGAATGATGATACAGTTCTGCAGATGTCGAGCATAGATATTGCGGGAACGATGATGATTACTGCTGAGGAACTTGCGTTTGAGAATGTGGTGCTGACGCTAAAAGATGCAAATGACAATGTTATTGATGAAATCAAGGAAAGTGGCTTGTCGTTGGCAAAAGGTGATGAGTTCAAGTTCGATTTCAATAAAGAATTGCCTCTCGTTGTCGGCGAAGAAAATGACTATACAATAGTAATAAATCTTGATGATCGTGTATATTATTTGAATGGTTCTGTGAAAAGTTTAGCATTCAAGCCAGTCAAGAGAGTTGTGTTTGAAATAATGACAGGCCAGGGCTGCGGAAACTGTCCATTGGGAATTCTTGCTATGAATGAAATGAAACGACTTGTTGGCGATCAGGTTATTCCGATTAACATACATACTTATACTGGAGATAGATTAGGTGTAGGGCTTTCAGATTATTCGGATTATTTGGGATTGGCAGCTGCGCCATCTGCAAGGATTAACAGGTTGCCAGGTATATATTCGCCAATTTGGCAAAACACTAATGAGGACGATGATGATTACGCTATGTATTTCTTTACAAATAAATATGATAAGGATACATGGTTAGATATAATGAATGGCGAATTGGCAGAGATGGCCACTACTGATATTAGCATAAAGGCTGGACTTTTGACTTCAGAGAATAGAATTAGCGTGCCGGTAGCTGTAAAGAATGCTGTCAATGTGGAAAATAAGAATTATTCTTTGCTCTTAGTAGTATTAGAAGATGGAATTATGGGAACACAGACCAACTACTTCAGTTCTTACACGGATGAAATTTTTGGAGATTGGGGTAAAAACGGCAAATATGGAAAGCATGAGGTTGCAGGCTATGTTCGTAACAATGTTGCAAGAACAGTTATAGGGGAGTCTTTTGCTGGAACAACAGGCCTTTTACCAAGCAATATGACTGCAGGGACTGAATATACTACTACAATTGAAGCCAATATACCAGATAACATCACTAATTGGAGTAATGCTTCAGCTGTTGTGATGCTCATTGATGCAAATACTGGAGTGGTACAGAATTCAGCAAAGGCTGTGTTTGAAATAGATCCTGTCTCAATTAAGGATGTAGAATCAGAAAACTCTTCTGTTATTGACGTTAAGTACTATGGCTTCGATGGTACGGAACATAATTCTCTTGTAAAAGGTTTGAATATAGTTAAAACAATCAAGTCTAATGGAGATATTGATATCAAGAAGGTGCTGATAAAATAACGAGCGTAAATAATTGTTATAAATAAAAAGACGCATATTATTCAGAAGTGGTCCCGAAAGTGTTTTCTGAACTTTTGGGGCCACTTCATTCATTTCAGACCTTCCCTCTCTTTTTAGTAAATATGCATAGTGGCAATCTTACATTATATAATATAGTGCAATCCTACATTATATAATATCACGTAAAAATACTCGTTCGTTTTTTCAGCGCAGTATTGCTGAGATTTCAGCGCATCGTAGTTTTTCTTGCGCCACAGCCCCTCTTTTTCTTGTGCTGATGCTCAAATATGTTCAGGTGCGCCCCCGCTTTAGTGTTTCAAGTCGGCTGACGCGCCAATGTCGCAGAGAGCCCAATCCTTCTTTTTCTTCCATTGTTGTTCTTTTTACACTCAAAAAATTCCCCATAACCGCCTCAAAACTCTCCCGAACCTCCCTTTTTTCAAAAAAATCGCATTTCTTCAAAAAAAAGTTGCTTTAAAGTTTTGCCTGTTCGCCTAAAGGTTGTATCTTTGCACTCGCTTTCGGGACGGAGGGCTTGCTTCTCCGGTACCTGTTAGCCAAGATAGATCCTTGAAATGATGTTCACATACAAACGACAGGCAGCATGCCGCGGACTTTGTTTATTATATGTCCGCGTCATCTGACAAGCGAAGTCAATCCTATAAAGTACGAGATAAAATCAGAGGATAGGCGCCTGTGCCGGACAGACTAACAAGATAAAATTTTATATTTAGAATGAAGAGTTTGATCCT
>JAFTTD010000162.1 GCA_017466965.1 Bacteroidaceae bacterium | reverse complement strand
CTTCATCAATGCTAACAAAGAATCAAACGTCATATTTGTTGAGTCTGAAGAGGACGAAAACAGAAAAGATTACGTTTCTGATTTCCAAAAGATACTTAGCGCCAGGTCTGTCACATGGCAACGTATAAACTTCGCAGACATAGAGACTATTGAAACCATTCTGAGCAAAGAAAGAAAGAATGTGATAATACCAACAAACAGCAATCAGACAACATTTGAAAACTTAGTTGCAAAACTGAACGCCAACGACACATTGAGCGCCTACCCCATCACATTATTCGGATATCCTGAATGGCAAGCTTTTTCTCAGAGGAATTCTAAGAATCTTGCCAAATACCAGTGCACATTCTTTACTACATTCTATGCTGACAACACTTCAGGCAGGGCGTATTCTTTCAACATGAAATTCAGCAGATGGTTCAAAAGAGAGCAATATAACAGCTACCCAAAATACGGGCTGTTCGGGTTTGACATTGCCCACTATTTCATTAAAGGTGTAAATGTTTTTGGAAACAAATTGGCCCAAAACACAGACAATGTTAGTTATCAGCAAATTCAAACACCACTAAGCTTTGAGAGAAAGAACAACTGGAGCGGATTCGTCAACAACAGTCTCATGTTCATCTCTTACAACCCTGACGAAACAATTAAAATCAATTATTTGAAATAGCCTTATAAAAACATAAAGAGATGAAAGGTTCAGCAAAAATATTATTCATCATCTTGACAGCAAGCATGTTACCATTTGCGCTGAAAGCTCAGGTTGGAGACAGCAGAAACGACTTTTCTGTCGGCATCAATGCTGGATGGACAATGAACAAAATGGATTTTAACCCCCAAATCAAGCAGAACTTGAAAGGCAGTCCTACATTTGGATTGACCACAAGATACGTTTGCGAAAAATACTTCAGCACAATTTGCGCAATACAGGTTGAACTAAACTATGCTAACCTTGGATGGGAAGAACTTATTGAAGACGATTCCGGAAACACATATACCCGCTCATTGAACTATCTTCAAATACCTATGCTCATGCAAATGGGTTGGGGACGTGAGAAGAAAGAGGTAAAATTCGTGTTTGAAGCAGGTCCGCAAATAGGAGTTTACCTTAACGGCAAAGAAGAAAAAGGCGGCGGAGATTGGAACACAAACAACCGCCCGAACAACGTGACCCATCAATACGGAAAAGATCCGGACAATGCTTTTGACTATGGAATAACAGCTGGTCTTGGACTTGAACTTTCTACCGGCATAGGCCATTTCATACTTGTAGGGCGATATTACTACGGACTTGGAGACATATTCGACAACAGCAAGAAAGGCTATTTCGGACGTTCTGCCCATCAAACCATTGTTGGAAAACTTACATACCTATTCGATTTGAACAAAAATTGATTAAGAAAACACTGTGCTGAAAATCATAATTCACCACAGTGAAAATATAATTACACCGCACTGTAAATCAGAAAACAGTGCGGTGTTTTCATTTTGTGTGTGAACTTTCAAAAAGCAAGTAGAACCCCAATATTTTCATACCACACACCAATACATTCAATGAAACCGGGATTTTTCATAAAGTAATTGGCATTATTTAACTTTTTTCCGCATGTTTATTAAACCTTATTAATTTTATTCAGTCAGAAAACTGTTTTGACACAACAAACGAAATAAAACAAACTTACAATACACGAAACTGTCTAAATGAAAAAAGTAATCATTTTGTTTGTGCTGACATTATTATCTGCCGCACAAATTCAAGCTCAAAAGGATCAGAAGAAACTAACAGTACTAACAGGTAAAGTCATGGATTCAGAATATGCAGAAGCATTACAGAGCTGTAATGTCATGGTCATGAAGCCAGACACCACTTCAATGGTAACCGGAAATGTTACTAAAAACAACGGTTCATTTGAAATCAAAAACATGAAACCAGGTAACTATGTCCTCAAAGTGTCTTATATTGGATACCACAACTTCTTCAGAGCATTCACTATACAGGAAGGCCAGGAAAAAATGAACCTTGGGACAATGATAATGGTACCAAACTCTGTAATGCTTGAATCTGCGGTTGTGAAAGGACAACTTCCGGAAGTTGAAGTTAAAGACGACACACTCATTTTCAACGCAGATGCTTTCAAAGTACCAGAAGGCTCTGTACTTGAAGAACTTATAAAAAAGTTACCAGGAGCAGAAGTTGATGATAACGGTAAAATAACTATTAACGGCAAGACTGTAAAAAAGATACTTGTTGAAGGAAAAGAGTTTTTCTCTTCAGAAACAAGCATGGCTATGAAGAACCTTCCAACAGAAATTATCGAAAAAGTTAAAACATACGACAAGCAGAGCGATATGGCTCGCATTACGGGCATTGATGATGGAAATGAGGAGACAGTGATTGACCTCACAATCAAAAAAGGTATGAAGAACGGATGGTTCGGCAACGTTGACGTAGGAGTAGGAACAGAAGAAAGATATGCAAACCGCGGTATGCTCAACAGATTCCAGGATGACCTTCAAGCCTCACTCATTGCAAATTATGGCAATGGTGGACGAGGAGGTGGAAACACCACATCCGGACAAGCCGGCCTAAACGTAAATTTAGATTTAGACGAACTCGAACTTGGCGGAAACGTTAGATACGGAGGCTCAGAAACAGACTCATGGAGACGTTCAAGCACAGAAAATTTCATCAGCACAAACGCCTCTTTTTCAAACAATTACAATAAAAGTTTAAGTCACAACAAGAATGCAGGGGGTGACCTCAAGTTAGAATGGGCGCCAGACTCGGTTTCACGCTTGTTGTTCAGACCAAACTTCAGTTTCGGAGATTCAGATTCTGAGAGCAAAGGCATTTCAGCAACTTTTAATGATGATCCTTATGAAGAAGGAATTGACAATCCGCTTGAACAAATTGAAATGATAACCAAATCAAAGAGAGTGAACAAAAATCAGTCAAGTTCACTTTCAGACAACAACAACCTCAGTTTCAACGGCTCATTGCTTTATAACAGAAGACTTAGCAACAAAGGAAGAAACTTCTCAATCAATCTGTCAGGAAACTACAGCAAAAACGAAAGCAAAAGCTATAATATGTCTGACGTAATATATTACCAGCGAAATGATTCTACATCCTTAACATACCGTTACAGAACAACGCCTAATGAGAACAAGAGTTTCAGTGCAGGACTAACATATTCAGAGCCTATAATGAACAATGTGCATCTGCAGCTTAACTACCGTTACAATTATAGCAAGCGTCATAGCGACGGTAACACATTTGACTTAGGCCACCTGGAAAACATGCGCGACAGTCTATATATGTACGGAGTCGGTTTTCTTCCATTTAATTATGAGAACTATCTTTACAGCGAACTAAGCAGATATACAGATAACGAAAACCACATACACAACATAGACTTGCAGCTTCGCATCATAACATCTGCAATGAACATGAACATTGGTGTTGCAATGGAGCCACAGAAACAAAAGGTGGATTACAATTACCAAGGATTGGATACTGTTGCATCACGCAACTTCTTCCACATATCCCCTACTCTGAACTTCCGTTACAGGTTCTCAAGCCAAAACACATTAAACATCAGATACAGGGGAAACACTTCACAGCCGGAAATCACCGACATGTTCAACATGACAGACACAAGCAACCCATTGAACATACGTGAAGGAAATCCAGGACTCAAGCCGTCATTTACAAACAATCTGAACATTGACTACAACTATTACGACATTGACACAAGAAGAAACATTGTGGCAGGACTTACTTTCCGCAACACACTCAACAGTATCAGCAACAGAACTGAATACTATGAGGAGACAGGTGG
>JAFTTD010000017.1 GCA_017466965.1 Bacteroidaceae bacterium | reverse complement strand
GTGAGTTCTACACAATGCCATCTGTAGCAGAAGGCGGTTCTTCAGTACTTTCCGACCAGAGAGGTATTGCTAACCCTGTAGCCCTTGCTCATTTGGCTCGTTCTAAGGACAAGAGCCTTACTCTTTCTCCTGAATTCATCCTCAAGTATGACATTCTCGGAGTGGAAGAGGGTAGAGCGAGACTTACATACGAAGGAAGAATTATTTTCAACATTGCTTCTTCTAATTCAGATTCATTCTCGCCTTCAAGCCTTATTGCTGCTTCATGGCAGGATAAAGGTGCTAACAAGGCTACGTCAAGTGCAAGCAAGAGCAACGCTATGACAACTACTCACTCGCTTACATTCCAGCCTCATTTCAACAATGAAGCTCATTCATTGATGATGATGGCACGTGCGCAGTACAGAACAAGCCACAGTACAAGCCAGAGCCTTACAAGATATGGCCTTGCAACTGGTGATATAACATCATCTATGGCTGGTGGTATCTTGGATGGATTCGGTACAGGTGCAGGCGAAGGCAAGAGCAACTACTACACAGGTCAGGTTCACTACTCTTATAAGGGACGCTATTCTGTGACAGGTACAATCCGTGTTGACGGTTCTACAAACTTCGGTCCTGACAGACGCTGGGGTGCATTCCCTGCTCTCTCTGCTCGTTGGAACATCTCTGATGAGCCTTGGATGGAAAATGTCAAGTGGATTAACATGTTGTCTATCCGTCCGGGTTGGGGTGTAACAGGTCGTCAGCCTGGTCCTGGATTGTTCTATAGTAAGTATGGAAATGGAACAGCATACATCGGTGAAAGTTCTATCGTGCCTTTGAATATCCGTTTGGCAGACCTCCGTTGGGAACGCAAGGAAACTTGGAACCTCGGTTTTGACTTCGGTTTCTTCGACAACAAGATTACCGGTGACCTCTCTCTTTATACAGGTGAAACAACCGACCTCCTCTTAGGCCAATTCAGAATCCCTTCTTCATCAGGTTACGCAAATCTTGCCAATAAGAATGGAGGTTCTATGAGAAACTCAGGATGGGAATTCAACATTGCTGCAAATGACGTTGTGAAGATTGGCAAGTTTAGAATGAACTTTAATGTTGCGTTCGCTAACAACAAGAACGAAATTCTTGAGATGGAGCCTACTCACCTTGAAAATTACAACCCTGACTTCGTTGCTGAGAATGGAAGCTATCTTTCAAGAATCCAGTTGCATAACCCTCTCGGAGCTATCTATGGCTTCCGCTATAAGGGAGTATATGCATACACTGAATACAGCGAGGAAGAAATAAAGGGCATCAGTGGACCTAACGCCCCTGTTGCGCGCAATGCAAACGGCGATGTCATTTACAATGAGAACGGTCGTCCTAAGACAATGCGTTTCAACTATGGCGGTGAAGGAGAAACTTACGAGTTCAAGGGTGGTGATGCTATCTATGAGGATATAAACCACGACGGTAACATCAATGAGCTTGATATCGTTTACATTGGTAGTTCACTTCCAAAATTGACCGGAGGTTTTGGTACAAAATTACGTTATGACAAGTGGAGCCTTAATCTTCAGTTCAACTATCGTGTAGGAATGAAGGCTATTAACAAGGCACGCATGGAAGCTGAAAACATGTATAGCAACAATAACCAGTCTCAGGCTGTGAACTGGCGTTGGCACAACGAAGGTGATTGTCATGAGAACATTCTCCCACGCGCTCTTCGCAACTATGGTTTCAACTGGCTCGGTAGCGACAGATTCATTGAGGACGTTTCATTCCTCCGTCTCAACTATATGCAGTTGAGTTATGCTTTCGACGGTAAGGATTTGAAGAAGTTTGGCTTGAGTGGACTGAGCTTCAACCTCGTCTTTAACAATGTATTCTGTATAACTAAGTATTCTGGTGCTGACCCTGAGTTTGCTCAGCCAGGCTGGGGACCAACAGTGGATAGTGGACGTACACCACGTAACAAGTCATTCCAGTTCGGTGCAACTGTTTCATTCTAAATATATTTTGTTATGAATATGATTAAAAGAAATATAAAAATATTTGGGCTGGCAGCCCTCGCAGGCTTGTCTGTCTCATCTTGCGACCTTGAATTGTTGCCTTTGAATGAGGTTGTCCTCGAAAATTTCTGGACAAACAAGGATGACGTTCAAAGTGTCGTCAATGCTTGCTATTCCAGCATGGCAGATGGTGCTGTCATTAAGAATATGATTGTTTGGGGTGAAGCTCGTGCCGACAATGTGCAGGCATCTGAGAGAATCACTCTCGATAAGAACCTTGAGTATATTGTTGAGGGAGGACTTTCTGAAACTAACGGGTATTGTAACTGGACAAGTCTTTACACTGTTATCGACCGTTGTAATACTGTTCTGTATTATGCGCCTCAGGTTCAGAAGGAAGACCCTAACTATACAGAGTCTGACCTTATGGTGAACTTGGGTGAGGCAAGAGCCCTCCGCGCAATGTGCTATTTCTATCTTATCCGCACATTCAAGGATGTTCCTTTCGTAACCAATGCGTCTATTGACGACAATCAGGATTATGTTGTTCCTGCAGAAAAGCATGAGGTGATTCTTGATTCTCTTATCGCTGACATAGAGGAAGTAAAGGAATGGGTTCCACGCCGTTATTCTAACGAAAAGTACAATACGGCAAAAATTACAAGAAATGCAATGTATGCATTGCTTGCAGAAATGTACTTGTGGCGTGCTTCTGACGCTAATCTTGATCCTATCAAGGCTCAGGAATATTACAAGAAGTGTGTTGAATACAGCGACAAGGTTATAGAAGCAAAGATTAAGGAGTTTGAGGAAGACCGTTATGGCAACCTCCGCCCTCAGGTCAACGCTACAGGATATACTACATACGGTTATCCTCTCTTGTCTGAAAGTTTGACTTCTTCTTCTTCAACCTCAACAACAGCTGAAAATGCAGAAGCATACAATAAGATATTTGGAACAGGAAACAGTTTTGAAAGTATTTTCGAACTTTCTTTCGAGTCAAATCTTGGTGTGAAAAATGGTGGTGTATCATTCTTTTATGGTGATGTAGAAGATGAATCAAAAGGCGGTGCTCTTGCCGCTTACGAAGGTTTGATGAATGAAAAGCCTAAGAGCTCAGACAAGTACAATACTGAAGCAACTAACATATTTACTGTTTATGACAGAAGAGGTCAGGAGAATTTCACTTTCCCTTCCGGAGGTTCTGGCGACTATGTAATAAACAAGTATGTAGTTGATCAGATGCAGACTTTGACTGGTCCTTCTTGGGCACCTGTATCAAATCTTGCAAAAAGAGGTACAAACACTGCTAACTGGATTATCTATCGTCTCACGGACATTATGCTCATGAAGGCAGAAGCAGAGGTTCAGATTGCAGGCTACTTGTCACAGATTGCTGACACAACACAGGTTGCTCCAGGCAAGACTCGCGCTGCTTATGGAAATGTATTCACTACTGCTCAGGAGTATTATGATGAAGTGTTCAATATCGTAAGTGCTATATACTATCGTGCAACAGCACCGAACACAAGCAACATGATCGACCAGACTCAGTTCACAACATACGCAGACTATGTGGAACTTGTTGAGGTGGAAAGACGTCGTGAATTGATGTTCGAAGGAAAGCGTTACTATGACTTGGTGCGCAGAGCACGCCGCGAAGGTAACACTGGTCACTTCAGAACAATGGTAAGTGGTAAGTTTGCTGATAATGCAGAAGTGATGAAGATTAAGATGGCTATGCTCGACTTCATGTATATGCCTTATCTTGAATCAGAACTTGATGTTAATAAGTATTTGACTCAGAATCCTGCATATATTCAGGACAAAACAACTGTTAAAAACTAATGAATATGAATAAGTTTATAAAATTCCAATACCTTGCTATAGTAGCATTCCTCTTTTCGGCAATGCAGATGGCTTTTGTAAGCTGTTCTGATGAACCGGATTCGGAGTATATTTATAGTTTCCAAGGCGAGATGGCTAAGGACTATCTCGATAATCGTACTGATAAGTTCAGCGAATTTATTACAGTGCTTCAGCGTGCAAAAGTATATGACTTGCTTGGTACATACGGTTCATATACTCTATTTGCTCCGACTAACACAGCGTTTGAGAATTATCTTTCGTCAAGAGGCTTGTCTTCTGTAGCTGAATTGACTGATAAAGATTGTGATACAATAGCATATACTCATATCGTGAAGCAGGAATTCTTTACAACAGACTTCCCTAATGGTACTTATCCGGCTTCAAATATGCTCGACCGCTATCTTACAATCACTGGTGTAGCAGATTCTGTTTCTGTTCCAGGCGAAGTGGTTCTCCAGTTCTACATCAACAACCTTTCTCGTCTTGAGGTTTATGACGACTCTGTAAGAAATGGTGTTGTTCACGTTGTGGATAAAGTGATTTCTTCATCAAACGACGTAGTTGCTGATATGCTCTATAAGGACTCTACTGCAACAATCTTCTTCGAGGCTCTTCATGCAACAAAGCTTGATTTGCTTATGACTGAGTACAAGGACGAGTCTTATCCTATACCAGACCCAGACTCTGTGGATATAGGTATCGCAGTGAAGACTGCATCAGAGTATGACATTGTGTATTATCCAAAAGTGAGATATTATAAATATACAGCATTTGTTGAGCAGGACTCTGTTTTTGCAAGATATTGAATTGATGGTCTTCCAAAATTGATTGAATATGCAGCGAAGATTTATGATCCGGTATATCCTGAGGATGCAGATGTTAAAGATCTTACAGACAGAAGAAATTCTTTGAACCGTTTTATCTCATATCACCTTCTCGACCGTCTTGCTAACTATAATGACTTGACTGTTGACGGTGAGTTGTTCAAGAACAATTTCAAGCATAAGCTTTGGGACGTTGCTGAATGGTATGAAACAATGATGCCTCATAGTATCATGAATATTTCTCACCCTACAGTCGGTGACAAGGGTACTGGTGACTTGGGTATCTTTATCAACCGCCGTGGTGTTGGACGTAAGCCTGACAACAGAGGCGTATTCATCCCAGGTGCAAGAATTATTCCGCCAAGTGAAGCTAATGCTGACCAGTCAGCTCTGAACGGTGTATATCATTATATCGATGACATCATTCATTATGGACAGCAGACTCAGGAAGAAGTTCTGAATGAACGTATGCGTATTGAT
>JAFTTD010000161.1 GCA_017466965.1 Bacteroidaceae bacterium | reverse complement strand
TTTTCAGCAGGTCAAATTTCTCAATGTCAGAGTCTGCAGCGTCAAGAGCTGCAACCAACTCGTTGGCAGGGGCAGCAAATCCTAAATACGAGCCAACAACGTCTTTTGCCGTAGCAGCAGCCTTAACTTTATCAATAATGGTGTTCCATTTGCTTGAAGCAATTTTTTTCAACGGTCCGTTAGCTCCGTCATTATAATCAGCTTCAAAGCGTTCAAGAGCCTTCACCAACGGCTGTTTTGCTTTTTCATAATTGCCAATCCACGTTTCCGCCGCACTTATCGCAGTTCTCAGGTCGTTTATGGCTGAAGTGCATTTTGCTGTAGATGTCAATGTTGATTTGTCAACCATCTTAGCCTCCAAGTTGCCACGAACATCGTCAGGCAATGGCTTTGAGCACAGGCTTGTGGCAGTAGCCATCAACGCCTCATATTCTGCCACATAAAGGTCCAGACTGTACTTGTATAGTTTTACTGGTCCAAGAATACACCATGAGCAGTAAGTGTCAATGTAGCCCTTGAATCCTAATTCTATTTCCTGCTCAGTGTCAAGGCTGAAATCAAAAGCATTGGCGAAATCACCTTGCGAAAAGGCTGTAGCAGCCCTGTATAAATCGTTGCTACCTGTATACTGCGCCACTCCAGCAGAAGTCAAACCATATATATACTGCTGCTTTTCACCAGCAAAAATGTATGCCTTAGTATTTGTGCCGTTACCATTGCCTTCTCTATAGAAAGCATTCACTACTATGCGGTATTCGCCAGCAGGAAGTGTTACTTTCTGTGTTAATTGGAAATTCTTTGTGTTTCCAATAGGCGTACCAGCATTCTCGCTCCAAGCATTATAGAACTCAATGACAGGAACTGCTCCATTTGTTTGATAATCTGTATAATTATATCCATTAACACCGTATGTCCATCCGTCAAGCGACATCAAATCCGGATTCTTCAAGACGCTTGAAATATCTTCTTGCGCCCATGTTGTCTGCATTGCAAACACGGCGAACAATATCGCCAACAATCTATTTATTATATTCATTTTTCTTTTGATTTAATTATTAGTTAGTGGTTTTTATGCTGTCAGATTATTCTGATTTCTCAGTCATCTAAAAATCTCTCATCAATACAAATTAGCTGTTACAACTTCAACCACTCCTACTCCCTTTTTGCAGAGCACCAAATAAACATTACCTGGCTGGCCGATGGTCATGTCAGTAATGCCGTTGTAAGTATTTGTGGCATTGCTGTGAACATGGCCCGAAAAATGAATTGGATTCTTTGTCTTCTTTATAATAGAAGCCAACTTGTCCTTTTTTGTCTTTGCATCAGGATTGTTGCTTGTATATATCAAATCAGATGTGATGTAGGCAGATGTATCTGTTGGCTTTATGAATAGTCCCTTGTCGTTCTGGTCCACCCACCAGCGGTCGCAGTCGCTGCCATACACAAACGGATAGTGTTGCATCCATACGGCTGGAACATCCTTGTTCTTCTCCGCATCAGCCTCTAACGCTTCAATCACGCCATCTGGTGCATAGTAAGTTGCAGTACCTAATAATGGCTTTTTATATGGTTTCTGGAACCAATAGGTCTGTCCGCAATAGAAG
>JAFTTD010000160.1 GCA_017466965.1 Bacteroidaceae bacterium | reverse complement strand
TTCCGCAACTTCACCAGCTACCGAGTCTGCTTTCACTGCATCATCAGACATTTTCGATTTCTTTTCAGCCAGACTTTCTAACAACGGCACATTCAGCGCGCCACGTTTCATGTCAGTATAATGATTACGGCTCAACTGATTGTAATGCTCGTCCAAAGAGTCCAGGTCGTGAATAAGCTGAAGCATATTTTTAGTAGAGGCAGAGCTTGAGAACGACTCTGAATCCGTCATGCTGAAATTAGTGTCAAATTCAATTAGGAAATGCTTGTCAGAGAATGTTTCACGTCGGTAAGGCACATTCTTTGCGCCAAGAGTGTTTGAGCGCAAATTCTCAAACTGCTCACCACTATACAGATGAAGCATGAGATGCATCTTGTCAGCACTCGTCTCAAGGCTTCCTGAATCAGCAAGGATTATATGGGCATTTTCAACACCGTCACGCAAATTATACATAACGACATTATACAGCATACCTGTATCCTTATTCTTGCTCTTGACATAGAGGTTCACGCCTTCAATACCATCATAGAAAACACCCTCAGGAATTTCAAGCTCCGGCGACTTCTGCATCATGGAATATCTCAACTGCATCAGTTTCATCTGGGCTTCAGGAGCCACAACATCCTGAAAATAAAACGACCAGCAAGCCAGAATACCGTTGAACACAATCAAAGGGCAAAGAGTACGTATCAGCGAGATTCCGGCAGCCTTGATAGCCAGAAGCTCAAGACGCTCACCAAGATTACCAAACGATATTAACGAAGCCAGCAATATGGCCAAAGGAAGCGCAAGAGGAACAAGGGTTTCAGCTGCATAAAAGAAAAACTGCGCCATAACATCCATTGGAAGCCCCTTTCCCACAAGGTCCTCAACATATTTCCAAAGAAACTGCATCATTACGACGAAAAGACTGATGCAGAAAGTTCCTGCAAACAGCATCAGGTAATTTTTCAGAATGAATACATCAAGTTTCTTTATAAAACGCATTACAAAAGGTGTATTATGGTTTCCAATTTGCAAAAATACGACAAAAAAAGCATAGAGTCAGCGTTTTTCGCTTTTTTTTATGTCGCACATTCCGTTTTTGCCTAAAGGAGTGTGCTTTAGCACAGTCATTTCCAACCACATCGGCAAATCATACTTACACAGAAGAGCAAAGCCGCATTAAGTTTCTTTAGCCTGCAAACGTCCAATATCCTACATCTGAGGAGCAAACCCCTAAGGAAAAATATGGAAAACCCTAAAAAAATCATTTCCGACACAAGTTTTGATAAAATAATTTTGCCCCAACATTATATTTGCATACTTTTGCCCATGAAAACATATCACAATTACAAAACCACTCAAAAAAAGCTATCATGAAAAATCTATTCAAACATTTGTTTATAAGCATATTAGCACTTACCGCAACTGCCACATTCACATCTTGCGACGAAGATGTAGATCAGGCAATAATGATGTCGGGACAATGGAGAGGAGACTTCGGAATGTTCTATTACTACAGATACGGCAACCGTGTATATAGATTTGACTCATACGACACAGACATCATATTCTACCCTAAATACGACTACGCCACATACGGCAGCGGAAAACAGATAGACTATTATTTCGAAGGACCATACAGCTACCAATACTATTATTTCGACTGGAGCATAAAGGATGGAGTCATTTACCTCACTTATCCTTACGACCACGAGCTGGATGCTGACATATACAATTATTATATGGATGAAGACAGATTTTACGGACGTTTCGGCAATTCAGACTCAAGATTCTCACTCTACAAGCTTACAGACTATTACGACTGGGGCAGACATACAGGAGAGTGGTCACACGGAGGATTTGTTGACGGCTGGGGATGGGATGATTACCGCGGCGACTACTACGATGATTTCTACTACGGAAAGAAGCGTGTCAACGACACTGCTGAAGACTCCGAAGGCAAAGTTGTAGGAAGAGGAAACAGATTTGTCAAAAAATAACAGACATTCACTCAGAGCAACATAGCAGGAAGGCGCATTGCAGACACACTCACAGCAATGCGCCTTCTTCGTAACCAAGAACATCCATATTAGCTTCAGAAGCAAAAAAAATGCTCCAAACAGAAGAATTTGTCAAACAGATTTCCTCGCCATCTACAAAATAATACTTTTAAGTGTAAAAAAGACATTGAAAAATTTGCAGAATATGAAAAAAGCAGTACCTTTGCACTCGCTAACGAAAAAGATGGCGGGATAGCTCAGCTGGTTAGAGCGCATGATTCATAATCATGAGGTCACCGGTTCAATCCCGGTTCCCGCTACAAAAAGAGTTTCTTCGGAAACTCTTTTTTGTTTTAAACTAAAGCCCATTTGCTGCACACCCAACTTAACGCCGACATTGCAAATCCTTGCCAAACACTTTAGAACGAAAAAAAAATCGCCACCTCCGTTTCACAACGTATGGCGGCGAATACCTTAAGGTTCTTAACTTAACTAAATTTATTCTTTTTCTTATTGTTGCTATTGTCATCTTACAATATTGCGTTTACAATATTCAAACAATTTCTGGTTGGCGCGTAGCTCTTCAACACTAAGTCCTTTTATTATTGTACCCTCCCAATTAGCTGCCCAAGCTTCAAACGGCTCACCATCCGGTTCTATGTAATTTATAGTATTCACATTCAGAGGCAGCGGTTCAAACACTTTAAGAAACGCAACATAATCGCCCGAGTATCCCTCCATCCAGAAGATATGCCCCGTAGGAACACCCTTGACTTCCTTTAATTTATACTTATTACCCATATTGTCAACAAGCACCGTACCCGGTTCAAAACCCATATATTCACGCATCCAGTTCTGTTCGTATGCAACAGCAAGATATGTAGCATCCTCCGTACGCCAGATGGCCATAGTCTTACCGTAACCCTCAACAGGCTTAATCAGATGAGCATCAGTATATACAGCCCACGAATTACCGTCACTCTTTTCATAATTACCGCCCTCCGCTTTCACAAGTCTCGGCAAATGGAATTCCGGAACCTCATCATATTCCGCTTTTTGCGATTCTGCACCATGGATTTTCACTTTCAGCCCTCGCATCCTCCAGTTCGGAATTCCATATATGGAAATATCAGTAACGCTTGACGGAAGTTTTGGGAAATAGATTTTGAAGTCAAGAATATCACCTTCTTTTGCCTTGACAGCAAAATACTTGCCCCAACAGTCGGGTTCCGAACGAATTGCACGATAGTTTTTTCCCGTTTTCATGTCAACGATAGCCGTTTCCTTCGAAGCCAGCCAGAAGTTCTTCACCACATCTGCCTTCATTTCAAAATAGCAGTGCATAACAGTATGCTTGCCTTCCTGCTTAAGTTCCCAAGCCAGTTTTGTCAGTTCTTTATTGCCATGGTCATTCTTAAACTGCGGAAAAACCTTGTACAAATCATTTTTAACAGCGACATTTTCAACCATAATTGTCGAAGAATTGTCGTTCCAGTCTTCGGTATTAGGCCATTTAACAGTTTTTAATTTAGTCTGTTCATCAACAAAAAATGAAGGAGTATATGTCAGATACACACTGTTGCTTGATGAAAAAAATCTAACGTTTGTCTCCTGAGCATGAACTGCAATGCCTGCAAATGTAGCCAAGCAAAGCAATAATGTTTTCTTTGTATTCATCTTGTTATGTAATTAAATATTAATTAAAAATTATTTAAGTTTAGCCAACTCAACTCTTTTAGTCACAACTTCCCTTATTTATGAAAGTTGAAGAACTTATAAAATATATCCTACAGAATACTTTTTCATAAACTTTTCCTTGAAGTCAAAGTAGCACTTTGTGGAAACAGCGCCATCCACCGGTGCCGCAGCGCAGTATAGCAACGTATAATTCTCAATCTTCTCCACAAACCACATATGCCTAGTACTCTTCTTTTCATCGTCAAGCTCAAAAAGGAACTGTTCTTTGGTCACATGAAGTTTATAGCCCGGCAAATCACTGCCGTACATGAACGCTATCTGGAAAAGCCTTCCCATCACATCAACATTCTTGCTGTCAGGAAAAACGTAAATGGAATTGGCAATATTGCCATTTGAACAAGCCTCAACATCAAGCATTTCAGATTTGACATCAAAATTTGCCGCCAACTTAATTATGAACTCGTCCACTTTACTTGCATCATAGCGCAAGCTATCCTCTTCCGCATCAGCACATAACACAAGTTCCGGTTCGTCGGAATCTTCAGTTTCAACTATGCTTACTGCATTTTGCGGCACCTCAACAACAGGATTCTCCTCCTTCACCTGAGCCACCATACTGTTAGCAATCTTCACATCATCCGCCACAACAGATGTCCGCTCAACTCCAGCAACCTCCACAGGCTTACTTTTAGGTTTTGAAGGCGCAACAGCCTTAGCCATCAAAGGAGCATAAGGTTCAGCACCCTTTACCTCCGGTTCGGACGAAGCAGGCTCATCCACCTTACCCTCACCATCAGTATCTGTTACTGAAAATGCGGCAGAATCAACAACCATCGGAACAGCCTCTTCCGTTTCAGCCTTAGCCAACAAAGGAGAATCCGCATTCTGAGACTCATAAAGAGAAAAGACAGCAACAACACAAGCCACAACACAAGCTGCGCCATAAATCCATGGCAAGTAGAAAGAGAGAGGCTTATGTCCTTGCACATGCGCACGTTCCAACAGACGATCATTCAAATCCTTTGGCATAACTGGCCCCCTCTTTGCCCTGCGCGCTAAAGCTTCACGCAGAATCACACCATCGTGATTTCTATTTTTATCCTTCTCGTTCATGACTAAATGATTTTATTATTCTGTAAAGTTTGTTCCTTGTGCGACTGAGGCGCGAAGCCACAGTAGAAGATATAGAGTCTGTAACAAATGCAATATCCTTGATGCTCATGTCGTCAAAATAAAACATCGTTATCAGTGCAAGTTCGTCAGGCGGAAGATAGTCAAGCGCCCTTTCCACTGTTTGCACAGCCTGTTCATCTTGTTGCTGGAATATCATAACACTCTGCTCTTCCATGATTGAATCCCGATCCAGATCAGAGTCTTCAACATAAATCACCGGTGGCTTGTTGCGTCGCAGAAAGTTAATTGACTCATTATAGGCAAATAATTTAATGTATTACAAACATCTACAGAAGGCTGAAAAAGGCAATAATCTACAAAAAAATGGCTGATTTGTAGGTGTTTGTTATTTTTTAATCTTTTTTAATATTCGCCGTCATTTGTTCTTTTTTATCAATCACTACGCCTAATTTTGTCACTCAGTTG
>JAFTTD010000159.1 GCA_017466965.1 Bacteroidaceae bacterium | reverse complement strand
TTTTGGTTCTCTTTCAGTATTAAGAATTAAAAATAGCATTTTCATGAAATATACAACTTCAGACAGTAAGCAACACTATCTATTGTGTCAAAGCCTTATCTATTGCATTGATATAAACTTCGTTATCAGCCACACCCACTTGTTTGAAAGTCATATTACCGGTTTTGTCATAAACGGCATAAGTAGGAAGGCCTGAGCTTTGAAGATTTGCCAAGATAGCCCGTGTCTGCTCATCGCTGAGATAGTAATGCTCACCTTCAATATCCTTTATCATTTCGTTCCATGTGTCCACCGGAGATGAAGGAGGAGTAATGTAAACAAACACAACATCCTTACCGGCATAATGTTCCTTCATGGGTTTCATTTGCTTGTGTCCTAAGCGACATGGTCCACACCATGTAGCCCAAATATCAAGAAAAACCACCTTCCCAGAGTGTTTTTCAAGAATCTTTTGCATTACCGCATTCCCGTCGAGTTCCGGATATGACAAATAGAAAGCCTTGCCCTCCATTGAAGCTGTCAGGCGCTGTTGCGCCTCTTTATGTTGCCTTATCATTTCTTTCAAAGCTGGCTCCATTACAGCTTCTTCCACTGTGTTGCTCCATGAAATTTCTCTTGCAATCAATCGGTATGCAAATGAATAGTCAAGCATTCTCGGATTGCGAATGAGATGGTTGGTGAAGTTTCTCATCGCATTGGCAAGTTCCTGCGAGTAAGTGGCATACTCAGAATTGAAGCAGTCCAATTCGGGTATTGTCCTTTTGCTCACCTCTTTCGAGAACTCTGGAATGTCAAGCGAGTTGCGCCATTCATTAAACTTTTCGTATGAACCGCTAAAACGTTCAACCACATCTATTCCGTTTGCTATATTATATGCCGAAGCCCATGTGCTGCGCACCGAATGTATGGCACCACTCAAATACAGACTCTCTAATTCGAGTTTAGCCAACATCCTTGCAGCCTCAGACATCTTCATCATATCTACTTTCGCCTTACTGTCTTCCAACCATTTCTTCATGTAAGCTGTATTCTGCTCCGGACTGCCATTTTTCAGAGTTTCGTAATACTCCTTTTTATCAAACATACCTGCAACTGTTTGCATTATCTCCGGATTATTACGCAATTCCATAAACAGTCCTGCATGACGTCCCTTTATAGCAGCAATATAATTGACGGGATCATTACCGGCACTACAGTCAATGAGAAAATCAACCGTGTCACCAGGAACAGTATATATATTACTCATGCTTGCCATGCTGTTATTGTATATCATGAAGTAACCAGGAGTATTCATCGGAATCTCATATTCAGCATACCCTTCGTCATTTACATCTATGTTGAAATTATCCCAACCTGTTTTACCAAAAACAGGAACAGCCCCCTTGACTGTGTACTTCATTCCTTTGCGCATACCCATCACAGTAAATTTCAACTTCACCTTGCCATCGGGCACAAAGCGATACGGTTCCAATGTATCATTCATGTTATACTTCACTTTTTTCCACTCCTTGGGAATTGTAATACCGAGCTTCTTTCTGTCATGATAAACACCGTAAATTTCCCAAGCTCCTTCAGAAAGGACTCCTTCGGAGAAGTCAAACCATTTTGGTGTACGCTTCATTGGTTCAAAAAGAACGACGAAATTGTCTTCGCCCGATTCGGGCATCCAGTGCTCCTTGCCCAATTCTATGCCTATACCTTTTACAACAGCATATTTGTTTCCAATGTCATCGGTCAAATATCCCGTTGCAGGCATCTTTATCCAATAATTAGGTCTGTACTTGGCATTAATATGCACAACTGTTGCCGTGTCAGTAAACTCAACCTTTGTGAAGGTGATTATTTTAGTATTGCTATACAATACTTTTGGAGATTCCCATACAACTTGTTTTTTTGCGGCAAATGCCATAAGAGGCAAAGCAAAAAGCATCGTCAGAATTAAAGTTTTGTGTTTCATCATTTTGTTATGTATATTAAAGTTTTCAAATTCTTCATTGTTTTTACAACTTATAGTCTTATATACATATATACAAGATACATCATCAAAATATTGCATAAACATCAAGAAATAACATCTTAATATAAAAGATTAGTATTCTTCGTCGCAACAGAAGAAATGTCATTTATATATAAGCAAACAACATGCCAAAGTCAAACAACACTGATAATCAAAGCTATAAGTATTTTTACATTTATAAACAGCGTGCGTTATCGCACTATTTTGTTCGATAACGCACAATAATTCAAGCAAACTTGAGTGCTACGATTGGTCAAAACACAAAAAACTCATCTTGCCTCCTTTCCCTAAAAATTGCAAATGTCAGAATCATTCCGTATTTTTGGAATCAGAAAACACAACAATGATATATATAAACGAGAAGACAGAAAAAGAGATGGAACAAAAGAAGACGAGGGCGGGACGCAACCGGACACTTACCATTACGGAAGAGGAGAGGACGGAACTGAAGCACTGCGTAAAAACAACGGCCAACTATTCGCCCTCAGACACAAACGTCATAATAAATGCAGACTTGATGGAGGTTATAGACTTAGTCCCCAACGAGTCGGCGGACCTCATCATCGTTGACCCTCCCTACAACCTGACGAAGGACTTCCACGGAATGTCGTTCGGCAAAATGCGGAACGAGGACTATGAGGAGTATCTGCGCTCATGGTTCGGCAAGGTGTGCGACAAGCTGAAACCTGACGGCTCGCTCTACATGTGCGGTGACTGGAAGTGCACGTCTGCCATGCAGAGGGTAATGGAAGAACGTCTGACTGTGATGAACCGCATCACATGGCAGAGGGAGAAAGGAAGGGGTGCAAGCCACAACTGGAAGAATGGGATGGAGGATATATGGTTTGCAGTGAAGAATGCCGACAGCTATCACTTCGATGTCAACAAGGTGAAGATGAAGCGAAGGGTTTTGGTTCCGTACAGAGTAGATGGACAGCCGAAGGACTGGGACGAGACCGACGAAGGGAAGTTCAGGCTGACCCATCCTTCCAACTTCTGGGATGACATTAGTGTTCCGTTCTGGTCAATGCCCGAGAATACAGACCATCCTACACAAAAGCCCGAAAAACTGTATGCTAAACTCATACTCGCTTCGTCAGAAGAGGGCGATACCGTCTTCGACCCCTTCATGGGGAGCGGCACTGCCTGCGTTACAGCCAAGAAGCTCGGTCGCCGCTACATTGGCGTTGAAATAAATGAGGAATACTGCCTTTGGGCTGCCAAACGCCTCACCATGTCCGAAACAGACAAGGGAATACAAGGGTATTCGGATGGTGTATTCTGGGAAAGGAATAGCTTTATGAGGTTTTGAGGTTGTAAGGCATGTTTAAGTTTTTAAGTTCTTGAGTTCTTAATTTTTTGAGTTTGTAATGAAAGCAACCCATGGTGTAAGGCTGAACTCCCGTAGTCATGAACTCCGTATTATAAGGTTATGAGGTTGTGAGGTTATAAGGTAGGCTACTTAAAAACTTAAGAACTCAAGAACTTAAAAACTTAAATCAGACTTCTATACTAAAAAACAAGATACACCAGATAATCGCCTTCGGCATGAATGGTGAAAGACGAAGAGATGCACTCGTTGAGTGTACCCTGCCACCAATTGGAGAAGTCGCTGAGGGGATAAACAAGTCCTTCTGCTCTTAACCCCTTAGCTCCGAAGGAGAATATGGATACTTGCTGATAGGGACGACAAGGAAACGTGGCTGTATCTGTTGACGGAAGAAAGACACCATGATCGGTGAACATCCTCACTTCCAGCCCCATGCGCATATATTCCATGCAGAGGCTTATGTTGCCAAGGGTATGGTCTTCGCGCTTGCCTGTGGCTCCCACTATGGCTATGCGCGTCATGCCTAACGAGGCGAGATGGCGTACAGTCTTAGTGAGGTCGTTATACTCCTGCTCATCCACTTTCACTATGATGGAGCTGAAGGCCGACTTCACATGAGGAGGTACGGAATCGCAGTCGCCAACAATCAGATGGGGTGTACCCCCACGCCTTATGTACTCTTCTGCCGCACCATCGCAGCAAGCAACGAACTTAGCGGTGCGAAGTACTTCCAGAGGAATGGACTCCACGGGGTAATCGCCGTTCGCCAATACTACAGCATCAAATTCTTCAAGTTTCATTTCATCATTGTTTTCCATTTTCTGTAGCCAAAGATAGCAATTATTGCGTAAAGCAGATAAAGGACAGAGGTAAAATACAGTTCCTTATATATATATAATCCGGCACTGACCACATCCACCACTATCCATACCCACCACTGCTCAAGATACTTTTTTGCAAGCATCCACATTCCTACAATGCTCAATGCAGTGGTGAAAGAGTCGAGCCACGGCACATTGCTGTCCGTATATGTCTTCAGCACAAATGCGATGAAAAGGAACAAAACAGCGAATGTCACTGCCAACGGAAGGATGCAGACACGCGGCATTGATGTAACGCCAAGTTCAGCCGTTCTTGCCTTACCCTGTTTCAGAAAAGAAAAGATTTTCCTCATTTTCCCGCCATACTTCCACATCATCCATCCGTAAACAGCTACAAGAAGGTAGTAAATATTTATACCAAAATCGGCATACAGACCTGCTTCGTAATAAACAAAGATGTAGATGGCGGGCATTATCACGCCCGCTATCCACAAATATATACTTGCCTTGTATTCGAGCCAAAGATAAACAAGGCCGACAATCGTTCCGATTAATTCCAATGTCATACTTATTTATTTTTAAGGAGTTAAAATAGGGAGTTAAAAAGAGGAAGTTAAAAAGAGACGTTACCATAGGACGTTATTGCCTACCTTAAAACCTTGTAACCTCATAACCTTATAACCTTGTATTATGGAGTTCAGAAGTTCGGGAGTTCTGACATTACCATTGGATGTTTCATTCCGTAGTATCGTCCTCTTTTAACTCCCTATTTTAACTCCTCTAACCACTTAACCCCTTAACTACTTAATTCCTTTACTCCTCATAACTATAAAAACTCATTTCAGAACTTCAGCGTCAGATTGGCAAGGAAATTTGTTCCTGCCTGTGCCGCATATCCTGCATAGTCGTAGCGCACTCTCTGTCCGCCGTCGTAGTAGAATCCACTTCCTGCATATCCGTTGTTCTCATATTCCTCGTTGAACAGGTTATAGACAGTGCAACCTACGGTCACAGACTTGAGGGCTGGAAGGCTGAATGTGTACGACAGATGAAGATTACTTACAAAATATGCATCAAGGATATGGTTCTTGCAATCAGAATTGCTCATATACTGCTTGCTGACATACTGCGACTGCAATGAGACATCAAATCCTTTAATCGAATATCCGAATCTGTTGTTCAGAATAAAATCAGGAGAGAAGGCTATGTGAGTGTCGCCCTTTTGTGTGGTCCACTGCTCTCCGCCTACCCATTCGTCTTCATATAGCGTTTCGGTGAAGTTCTTCACTCTGTTTTTGCTGAGCGTTGCATTGATGTCCCATGTGAATCCGCAATCGAGTTTCATGCCAGCCATCAATTCCACACCCATACGGTAGCTGTCGGGCACATTTGCCGCCACGGGTTCGCCTATCTCGTTGAGTTCGCCTGTAAGCACAAGCTGGTCCTTGTAGTCCATGTAGTAAAGGTTTGCACCGAAATTAAGCCATTTGTTAGCATACATATAGCCCAATTCATAATCGAACAGACGCTCTGCCTTCGGATGTTCAAGCAGTTTTCCGTCAGTATAATTATTTCGAGTTGGCTCTTTTTGCGCCACACTGAACGAGCCAAACAGACGGCTCTCACTGTTTATTCTCCAAGAAAGACCAAACTTAGGGTTGAAGAAGTCAAACTTGTCGTTTATATCAAGACGCTGGAGCCCATCGTTTGTCACAGTGTTCCACTTGTCGTTGCATCCCTCAATGCTGTAGTCAATGTGGCGATACTGCATGTCAGCGTATGCATTGAGATTGTCAGTCAGGGCATAGTCAGCCTTGACATAAATGTTACCATCTGTCTTCTCGCCTGTGTTGCGATAGTATTCATGGTCGGGGCTAAGCATTCCTGCATAATTCTTCACCCACAGCACATTGCCGAAATGCTTTCCTTCATACCGGTTCAGCCCTCCGCCAACAGAAGCGTTCATACGGTCGTTTTTATACGTCAATGCAAATACGGCGCCTACGAATACGTTATACATAGCCTTTTTGCGTACAAGGTCGCTTTCCTCAACAAGCACACCGTCAGCATAATAAGGCACAAGATTGTATTCCACCAGCGAACGCCCAACCTTATACTCCTGATAATAGCCGTCACCCTTTGTATAATGAAGTCCCACATTCAGGTTCCATTCTGGTGAGAATTCATGACTAAAAATCAGTTGCCAGTTCTTCTGCACATAATTATCCGTCTGATCGTCATAGTAATGCGCCTTCCCATCCTCGTCAGTAAACATGTATCCGCAGGAATTATACTTTCTGCCATAAAGTTCCATTTCTTCCTTCGAAGCATAGTTCCACGCATGATATGTGCGCTCCTTTCCGGCAAAAGTAATGAGCTTCACCGAAGTGCCTCCATTGTAGTATCCGCCTTGAAAATAATAAGAGTTCAGCCCCACCTCGGCACGGTCAATATATCCGTCAGTACTGATGTTTGAAAGACGAGCATCGAAAGTCCAGTGTCCACCTATCAATCCCGTACCAACCTTAACAGTCTCCTTGTGAGTGTTGAACGAACCATACGAACCGCTGAACTCTGCGTATGGCTTCAGCGAATTATGCCCCGTCTGCAAGTTGACGCTTGCGCCGAAAGCGCCTGCACCATTCGTAGAAGTACCGGCTCCGCGCTGAATCTGAATATCCTTCACCGACGAAGCCAAGTCGGGCAGATTCACCCAGAATACACTATGGCTCTCCGCATCATTCACAGGTATGCCGTTTGCAGTCACATTAATGCGAGTGGCATCCACTCCCCTCACCCTCAGAGTTGTGTAGCCAATTCCGCCACCTGCATCGCTCGTGGTTATCGCACTCGGTGTCATCGACAGAATATAAGGCAAATCCTGTCCAAGATTAACCTTCTCTATCTGCTCCTTAGTAATGTTTGTGTAAGCAACAGGCGTTGTCTTAGTAGCACGGATAGCCATGACATCCACCTCCTCCAAATTCACAGTGCGCAAAGAATCCGTTTCGTTCTCCTTCGCGTTCATACCCAAAGACAGAAGCATCAGGCATGAAGCATACATTTCTCGTTTCATTTTCTTTCTTGAAATTTTTAATACTGTTAAACATCTGCAGACTACGGAATACAGACAAACAGGCATCAGCAGACATGCTCTGCGCACAAGCACTCTGAATCAACTGCCAAACACACGCTCATACAGTCATAAGCATAATGAAAGTGAAGGAAACGACTACAGCCCACGCGTATGACTGTCGCAACCGAACTTTCATATACCCCGACTGCCATGAACAAGGTCTGAACCGAGTCCACAACAATACAAAATACAGAAAGGGGAAATACTTATCATTTCTTCCCTACGCCGGCACTACCCGGATCAGGTTAATGGGTATGATCTCAGCC
>JAFTTD010000158.1 GCA_017466965.1 Bacteroidaceae bacterium | reverse complement strand
TACTTATGTAACATCACGTCATCTGCGTGATCGCCTTTTCAAGGAATTGGACACAAATGTAAGTATGCGCGTAGAAGAAACAGACAGTGCAGACACATTTAAAGTATCAGGCCGAGGTGAACTTCACCTTTCTATTTTGATAGAGACTATGCGTAGACAAGGCTATGAATTCCAGGTGTCAAGGCCACGAGTTATTTTCAAAGAAGTTGATGGCGTTTTGTATGAACCAATTGAGAGGCTTACAATTGATACTCCTGATGAACTTCTGGGTACTGTTATAGAAAAAATTGGTGTTCGTAAGGGTGAAATGATAGACATGCACCCAGGCTTAGAAGGATACACCAGATTAGAGTTTAAAATTCCGGCTCGTGGACTTATAGGCTATCGTTCGGAATTTTTGACGGATACAAGAGGAAATGGTATAATGAATCATATCTTTGACGGTTACGAGCCGTACAAAGGCGACATAAATTCAAGAACACACGGAGCAATTGTTGCTTGGGAGCAAGGCGAGTCCATAACTTATGGCCTTTATAATGCGCAAGAACGTGGCAGACTTTTCATAGGACCCGGAGTAAAGGTCTATGAAGGTATGATTGTAGGCGAGAGTGCGCGAAATGAAGATTTAGTAATAAATGTTTGTAAGAAGAAGCATGTTACCAATATTCGTGCATCAGGTTCTGATGAGGCTCTCAGACTTACTCCTCCTGTTATTTTCAGCTTAGAGCAGTCACTTGAATTTATTGGAGATGACGAACTTTGCGAGATTACACCTAAAAACATTCGCTTGCGTAAGAAGATTCTTAATACTGAACTTCGCGCAAAGAACAGGAGTAAATCTTCCAATTAACCTTTTGCATGGGGGTAGAGTTGTTTGAATGGTAAACTGAAACAAACAAAAGGTATACGTAAGCCGGGGCAGAAATTCAAAGAAGAGGAAGCTGTCAGGAAGAAGGCTGTGCGTGAAACTGAAAATGAGGAGTTTGAGGTTGTTACTCAAAAGCACAGCAATACCGAAAAAACAAAAGGAGGAATGATTTCAAAGGTTAGAGCCAGAAATAAAAAGAAGCTCAAACATCGTTTTACAATTCCTCTTATGATTTTGTTTGTAATGTTTTTACTGGTTCTTGTATTTTTCTCCAGCTATGTTTCTTATACCTATCTTGTTGATAAATATAACAACCCTATAGATATGAGTACAATCTACATTGATCCGGATACGGCAGTGAAGTTCCGTATAGAAAAAGGTGCTACTTCTGAGGAAATTACAGCTGATTTGTATGAAATGGGATTGATACAGAATGAATTTGTCTATAAATTCCTGTCCAAATTCAACGGATATGATAATCTGTACAAGGCCGGCACATATACACTTTGTGAAGGGCTTACGTACGATGAAATAATGGTTATTCTGTCCGGTACACCGGAAACTGTAAAAATTACATTCCCCGAAGGCTTTACTACTCTTCAGATTGCTGAACGTCTGGAAAGTAACGGTGTTGTAGATGCAAAAGAATTCTTGTACGCAGTAGATAATATTGACTTATCCTCATATCCATTTGTGCCTGCCAAAGCGGAAAATCGTGACTACAGACTTGATGGATATCTTTTCCCGGACACATACGAATTTGACGTGCAGGCTAACGTAGAGGATGTAATATATAAATTTCTCAACCGTTTCAACGAAATATTCTTACCTTCGTATTATTCAATTGCTGAGTCTATGGGGCTTACAGTTGATGAAGTAATAATACTCGCATCTATTGTTGAAAAAGAAGCAAAACTTGAGTCTGAACGTGCCAAAATTGCCAGAGTTTTCCTTAATCGTGTAAACAGTTCTGATACAACACTCCACAAGTGGGAATCATGTGCTACTGTGCGATATGTATACAAAAAGCTGTACGGCGTGGACCTGATAAATATTACTTTGGAAAATGAAAAAGAGGATGATCCTTACAACACATACATGTACGAAGGATTCATACCTGGTCCTATTTGCAACCCGGGCCTGCAAGCAATAAAAGCATCCCTGGAACCGGAAGAACACACTTATTATTATTTCGTGCTCAATGCCAAAGATGGTGTAGGTACACATATCTTCTCTCAAACTTATGCAGAACATTTGAAGGCAAAAGAGCAGTTCGGTTGAGGGTAGATGCAATTGGATATCAAAGATTATCTTAAAAATCTCAGAACATATGCCGAGGCAGAATATATTCCTATTATAAGAGCCGATTCTCAGCGCCTTATTGATGTACTGCTTCATATTCATAAACCTGTTCGTATTTTAGAACTTGGTACGGCCATAGGGTATAGTGCAATCTGTATGGCGTCTGCTTGCTGTGAAAATATGGCAGACGGCGTTGCTACGCCTTTTCACATTGATACTGTTGAGATTGATCCTGATATGGTAGTAGTAGCCAGACAGAATATTGAAAAATGTGGATTTTCATCTAATATACGAGTAATATGTGGTGACTGCCTTGAGGTATTACCGGCCCTTAGTATGCAATATGATATGGTTTTTATGGACGCAGCTAAGGGGCAGTATGCTCGAATATATGAAGATTGCCTTAGACTCCTAAAAAAGGATGGAGTGCTTTTGTGTGATAATTGTACATACCATGGCAAAGCTAAATTAGATCCTGCAACAGCTCCACACAAACATAGAACAATAATTGCAAATATGCAGGAATTTCACAGAATAATTTTAAATGACAACAGGTTGTCTTCTGTACTTCTTGATGTGGGAGACGGAATGATACTTGGTTCTAAGAAGGTATAAAGGAAGGTTAGTATGGGCAAAGTTGAATTGCTGGCTCCCGGCGGTAATTATAGTAAAATGATGACGGCTTTTGAATATGGCGCAGATGCTGTATATATAGGCTCCGATGCAGGATTTGGACTTCGTTCTAATTGTGATAATTTTACGTTAGAAGAGACACGTCGTGCTGTAGAATATGCAAATGAACATGGTAAGAAAATATATGTTACACTTAATATTTTTCCGCGGGATACAGACATTGAACGCATGGTGCAACAGGCTGAGAAGCTCTATGAAATAGGAGTACACGGCGTTATTGTGTCTGACTTGGGCGCTTTTACCGCTATTCATGCCAAAGTACCTGATTTAGATATTCACGTGAGCACTCAGGCCAATAATCTAAACAGTGCTACATGCCGCGTTTGGAAAAATATGGGTGCTACCCGTGTAAATCTTGCCAGAGAGCTAACATTTGAAGAAATAAAAAATATTGCATTCAATGTAGGCCGCGATATTGAATTAGAGGTTTTTGTTCATGGCGCTATGTGCATGTCATATTCAGGAAGATGCATGCTTAGCGACTATATGACCGGTAGATCATCTAACAGAGGTGATTGTGCGCAACCATGCAGATGGGAATATTTACGCTCTAATGGAGATACCGACACTGTATATATTCAAGAAGATAAGTTTGGTACTTATTTGTTTAATTCCAAGGATTTGTGTTTGCTTCCATATTTACCTGATATGGTGAAGGCTGGCGTACACGCTCTTAAGATAGAGGGTAGAATGAAAAGCGAATTCTATACAGCTCTTACTGTGCGAGCATACCGCATAGCATTGGATATCATTGAAAATGGAGGAGAATTAACTCCGGAGATTATTGATATGCTGCTGCGTGAAGTTAATATGGTTAGCCATCGTGATTACAGCACAGGATTCTTCTTGGAGGGCATACGCGGCGCACAGGTTTACGGAAGTTCTTCTTATTTGCGAGATGCAGATTTTGTTGGTATTGTGTCTGAATGCGAAGCAACAGATGATGACTCGGCTTGGCGTGTGGTAATTTCTCAAAGAAGTGTATTTGAAGAGGGGGATATTATAGAATTTGTCACTCCTGATAAAAATATCCTTTCTGTTACTGCGACAGGAATGTGTGATGATGCAGGTAATTCTGTGATTAGGGCCAATCATGCAAAAATGAATGTACACATGACATTGCCATTTTATGTAAAACCAGGTAGCGTGATAAGAAAGCCACTTTGACTATAAAATTTGTAACTAAAGCCCGCTTATCAGCTTTATGCTGATGGTGGGCTTTTTTAGTGTTGGATGGGTTATAGCATCACATTTGCTTGACTTTCTTCCGACTCAATGATACTATCTACATTGCGCTGTATCAGCTTAACTATATTTGAACAGCAGCGGGAGGAATTTAATATGAATAACACTAATTCGGCAGGTCGCGCCGCAAACGATCGCACTTATAAGATGGCACTTTTGGCCGTACTTGTTGCTTTGACTCTTGTAATGTCTTTTACTCCAATCGGATATCTTAGGATTGGATTTCTGTCTATCACACTTCTCAGCATACCTGTGGCTGTTTCTGCTGCAAAACTTGGTTATTTAGGTGGCGGAGTTGTTGGACTTCTTTTTGGTATAACGAGTTTTGCTCAGTGTTTTGGAATGGATGCTTTTGGCACCGCACTTTTTTCTCTTAAACCGTTCCCGACTTTTATTATTTGTGTTGTATCAAGACTTCTTTGTGGTCTCGGTGCTGCTGCAATATATAAACTGTGTAATGTTAAGGCTAAGAAACCCAGAATCATTTCTTATGCTGCGTCAGGTATTGCCGCACCTTTTCTTAATACATTGTTCTTCTTAAGTTTTCTGGCACTGTTTTTCGGGAACACTCCTGTTACAGTTGGTGAAGTAGAATTGGATGTGGTAAAGGCTGTAGTGTTGCCAGCTCTTAGCCTCAATAGTGTGCTTGAGATTGTTATTTGTTCAGTTCTTTCGTTTGGAGTACTTATGGCGTTAGCTCAGGTAGAGAAAAGAACAAGAAGATAAGGTAATTATTTTCACAAAATAAAAAATGCAGCGAATAACCGCTCTTCTCATAGGGATTTAAATATGCAACTTATAAAACTCGACTTTTAACAAGCCGAGTTTTCTTTTGTCCACGCAAAACAAGCTGAATCAAATTTTATTTTATGTTATAATAAACTCACCGATTAATTCCAATTTATAGGGAGAATTAATCAATGAAAATCTACGATATTTCCCAAGAAGTTTTCAGTTGTCAAGTGTATCCAGATGACCCGACGCCAAAGAAAAAGATGCTCAAATCAATGGGAAAAGGTGAGGTATATAATTTGACGGCATTTAATATGTGTGCGCACAACGGTACACATATAGATGCACCATTTCATTTTATTAAAGATGGAAAAACTGTGGATGAGATATGCATAGAGGCATTTGTGGGAATGACTTATGTGGCAGAACATCGTGGGATTGTTACTGGTGATGATGCTGTGGAAATAATTGAAAAGGCGAAAAAACAGAATCCAGAAGCGGCAAAGAGACTTTTGATTAAAGGTGATGTAGAAGTGTCATTAGAGGCGGCGAAGGTATTTGCATCTTCAGATATTTTGCTTCTGGGAAATGAACCACAGACAATCGGACCGCAAAATGCGCCAATGGCAGTGCATCTTGTTCTTTTGGGTGCTAATGTTATCTTGCTTGAAGGAATTCGTTTATTAGAGGTGTCAGAAGGTGTTTATTTTTTAAATGCCGCACCACTGAATTTATCGGGCGCGGATGGTTCGCCATGTAGGGCTGTATTGATAGCTGTTGAGAGATAAATAAGAATTTGTAGAGGTGAAAAGAAATGGGAATAGTAATACGCAAATATGGGGAAAAAGATTTGTGTGCGATGATAGAAATCTGGAATGAAATTGTTGAGGAAGGAAATGCCTTTCCCCAAGAAGAATTCCTGACTCTTGAAAGCGGCACTATCTTTTTTGCTGAACAAACCTATACGGGTGTT
>JAFTTD010000016.1 GCA_017466965.1 Bacteroidaceae bacterium | reverse complement strand
CGACAGTGTGTGTATTACATCATAATAAGCCGACAGATGCTCCAAACCCTTGAACCGAGCCAAATAATTATATGCCTGTTTCTCACCAATTCCAAATTTTTTTGCAAACTCAGCTATCAGTGCTATCATATATTTAAGTCTATTACTTTCTTCGTGTGACATATTTTTAATTTTTTCCATGACAAAAATACAAATCATTTCTGAAAAAACCATTACTGCGAAGAAAAGTTTACATACTTCAATGGCATTTATATATAAGTCAGTGACTTTTATATGTATGTCAATGAGATTTATATAAATGTCAGTGACTTTTACAGATTATAACATGATGAAAAGGATTTGCTATCACGCAATGAGGGATTTTGAGTTTTTGGTTAGATTAATCTTCATCTGTTCATAGGTAAGGAGATTCCTCATCGCTAACGCTCTGTCGGAATGACGGGGATATTCACCGCAATGTTTGGAATAGCTGAGCATAAGAAACACCACATGCTCTTGTCTGAACTCCTGAACTCCAGATTAAAGGTTGTAAGGTTATGAGGTTGTAAGGTAGGAGGATAGAATACTTGAACTCAAAAACTTAAAAACTCAATAACTTATAAACTTAACAAGCCTTCATAATTCAAAATGTATTCATAAAAAAATCCACTTCCAGAAACGGTCCGAAAGTGGATTTTATCTGTTACGACAGCGAAGTGCCGTCTAATGTTTTTAGACTATCTATTATTCTGCATCTACTGAATCGATTGAAGCAGCTTCCTTGATGCGGCGTCCCATAACGATGTAAGCTGTAGGAGCAGCAACGAAGATTGATGAGAATGTACCTATCACAACACCAAGCATCATTGCGAATGCGAAGCTGCGGATGCTGTCTCCACCAAATATGAAGATGAAGAGGAGCACGATGAATGTAGATACAGATGTGTTGATTGTACGGCAGAGAGTCTGGTTCAATGATTCATTGAAGAGACGCTGACGGTCACGCTTTGGATAGAGCTGGAAGTTCTCACGGATACGGTCGAACACAACCACCTTGTCGTTAATTGAGTAACCGATTGCTGTGAGGACAGCTCCGATGAATGTCTGGTCAATCTCAAGCGAGAATCCTATCCAACCATAGCATACTGAGTATGCACCGATGATGAGCAATGTGTCTATCACGAGGGCTATTACTGAACCTACAGAGTATGCTACATTGCGGAAACGGATGAGGATATAGATGAAGATTGCTATGATTGCGAGTATCACAGACCAGATAGCTCCGTATGTGATGTCTTCTGCGATAGAAGGACCTACCTTCTGTGAGCCGATGATTGAACCATCTGCACGGTCGTCGCGGTTGAGGAAGCGCTCTGCTGTAACAGACTTGTCAACAAGTCCAGCCTCAACAAATGCGTCATAGAGCATGTGTTCGATTTCCTCGTCAACTTTTGCGCCATTCTCATTGATACGGTAGTTAGTAGTGACACGGATAGTCTTGTTGTCTGTACCGATTGAGATAACCTGAAGGTTTACAGCCTCATCAGTTGTGTTTGCAGCGTCAAACTTAGCCTGAAGCAAACCTCTGACAGCCTCTGGCTGAACTTCCTTAACAAACTCAACCTTATAGTTGCGTCCACCTGTGAAGTCGATAGACTGGCTGAGTCCACGAACGAACAAAGAAACAAGGCATACAGCGAGAATGATTCCGAAGACAGTGAACGACTTCTTGTAAATTCCCATGAAGTTGTATTTTGTGCCCTGCATGAGGTTCTTTGACACGTTTGTTGTGAATGTAAGGTTCTGCCACTTGCCCTTGTTGAGCTGGTGTTCATAAACGATACGAGTCAACCATACTGCTGTAAAGAATGAGCAGACGATACCAATGATGAGAGTTGTTGCGAATCCCTTGATTGGACCTGTACCGAAGTTGTAGAGGATGATACCTGTGATGATTGAAGTGAGGTTAGAGTCAAGAATTGCAGAGAAGGCATTGCTGTAACCTGCAGAAACTGCGCTCTTGATGTTCTTTCCAGCCTTCAACTCTTCCTTAGTACGTTCATAGATGAGCACGTTGGCATCCACTGCCATACCGAGTGAGAGTACCATACCGGCAATACCTGACATTGTGAGGGCTGCCTGGAGTGATGTAAGAATACCTATTGTAAAGAAGAAGTTGAGAACAAGAGCTCCGTTAGCAACCATACCTGGCTTGAATCCATACATCATGCACATGTAAATCATCAATACGATGAATGCAGCGATGAATGAAGTGAAACCGGCATTGATAGACTCCTGACCGAGTGTTGGTCCAACGATGTCTTCCTGAACAATCTGTGCTGGAGCAGGCATCTTACCAGACTGAAGCACGTTTGCGAGGTCCTTAGTATCGTTTGCTGTGAAGTTTCCTGTAATCTGTGAACTTCCTCCGTCAATCTTGCCATTTACATTTGGCGCGCTATATACATAGTTGTCAAGAACGATTGCGATAGCATGATTAACGTTTGCTTCTGTAAGAGCAGCCCATTTGCGAGCTCCTTCAGTGTTCATCTTCATGCTTACGCAAGGATTTCCGTACTGGTCGAAGTCATCCTTAGCTTCTGTAACAACATCTCCTTCAAGCGGTGCGCGTCCGTTTGTACCAGTTGTTCTGATAGCATAGAGCGCGAACACTTTTCCAGCCTTGTCTTCAGACTGAACGCCCCATTTAAGGCTCAAGTCTATTGGGAAGATCTGCTTAGCTGATTCTGAAGTTAGAAGGGCATTTACTTCTGCTGTGTCAGATGCTACTGCATAACCCACCATACATCCTGCAGCTCCGTTGATTGGCTGGAAGATTGAGAAGAGAGGGTTTTCAGCTTTCATAGCCTCTGTAACTTCACCACCTGCATCTGCCGGGTTAGTAGCGCCTACCTGTGAAAGAAGGCTGCTTTCGCTCTTCACTGTGTCAGTTGCCTCTTCAGTCTTTGCCTCTGCAGCTTCACCTGTAGCTTCAGTTTCTTCGCTAACAGCTACTGTGTTGCGGAGAGCTGTATTAAGCTGGCTGAGGTAAGGAAGAACAACCTGTGTGTCGTATGTCTCCCAGAACTCAAGGTTTGCAGATCCCTGAAGAAGCTTACGTACACGCTCTGGCTCCTTGATACCAGGAAGCTCAACCATGATTCGTCCTGACTGTCCCTCAATCTTCTGGATGTTAGGCTGTACGACACCAAATCGGTCGATACGAGTACGAAGCACGTTGAACGAGTTGTTAACAGCTTCTTCTACTGCATCACGAAGCACTTTCTCTACTTCGCTGTCAGTGCTGTTAGTGTTAACCAGTCCCTTAAGTTGCTGAGTAGCGAAGATTGCTGCCAGATTGCTCTCTGGGGCATTCTTCTTATAGGCACTGACAAATAATGTGATGAAATCGCTCTGACTCTCAGTTGCTTCTTTCTGTGCTTCTGCTACAGACTGAAGGAATGCAGGGTCAGTCTTGTGGTCTGCCAACGCTCTAACTACGTCAGGAACAGAAACCTCAAGGATTACGTTCATACCGCCCTTCAGGTCGAGACCGAGTCCGATGGCAGTTTCGCGACAGTCCTTGAGAGTGTAGCTTCCGAGGTAGAATGGAGTCGTGTTCAGCGAATCCAAATACGCTTCTGCTTCTTTTTCCTCCATGCCTGCTGCTTTGTTCTCAACATAACTTGTAGCAACAGAGAATGAAAGATAGAAGAGGCAGATGAGTGTCAGCGCCACTGCTAAAAACTTTACAAATCCTTTGTTTTGCATTTTGTTAAAAATTTATTAATTATTGATTTTGATGTTTTTTCATTACATTTTCATGCCCATGCTTTTCAGCACCTTAAGGTCGGCATACTTTCTTTCAATTTTGCAAAGTTAATGCTTTTTTTATAAAACAAACTCTTTTGCCACTAAAAAACGCTTTTTTACTCAAATTTCAGATAGCAGGATATAGGATAATGGTCACTCTTTTTGATTTTTTTATCTACTATTGCCCAGTATGTTTCTATATTTTCGCTCACCAAAATATTGTCTATTCTGAAATACATTCCGCTCCTGTTGTATGAAAGTCCTGGTCCATTTCCGCTTTCCGTATATGCGTCTTTCAGTTCGGAAGTCAAGGTGTGGTGAACATAAGACAATGGAGAATCATTGAAATCTCCGCATACAATCTTATATTTATGCGGGCTCCTCGCTATGCAGGCGGCAATAGAGTCTGCCTGCGCTCCTCGCAGAGCATTTGCTTTAGCCAATTTCGCCACTAAGGACTGATATTTTTCATCAGCGTCATCATCTTCCGGTGTTTTAAGTATTTCCTTATACTGCGCCTTGTCGTTGTCGCTAAGCTTATATGATTCCAAATGATTGTTAACAACAAGGACAGTATCTTCATTTACTTTTATTTCGTAAGCATAGCTGCAGTTCGAGTTTGAGACATAATCTATGACTTTGGAGCTTAATATAGGGTATTTCGACAGACATCCCATGACGGTCTTGGCGTTTTTGTCATAGCTCTGATAAGGATAGAATTCTTCAAGAAGCTTCTTCACCGGCTTCAGCCCTATCTTGTCAGCCTCTTGCAGGCACACAATGTCGGCATCACTCAGCATTATATAATTTATAATCTGGTTGTCATCCCATTTGGCATAATTTGTCTTCTCCCCGAAGCCATAAACATTGTAGGACATGAACTTCAAAGCCCCTTCAGGAGGTGTGGCGGGGATGTTTATCGGGAAATACGTCCTTACGCTCCCTGCGCACAGCAACATTCCTACTATGGGAATTGACGCTAATTTCCATTTTACCACAAGCCAAAAGACTATAAACAGCGCATCCAGAACCAAAAACACAGGGAATATAAGTCCGAAATACTACCAGTTCGGATATGTCTGCGGCGGAAGATAAGCGGTATATGCACAAAAATTCATTGCCATTACAATCAGGATGTTAATGGCAATGAATATGAACAATAGTATTTTCTTTATATTCTGCATTGCTACTGTTTGCTGGCATTGAACAGTTTGTTCTTCTCCTCTGTCGTCAGATTAGCATAGCCATCCTTGCGCACTTTGTCAAGAATACGGTCAATCTCTTCATTGTCCTGTTTTTTGCGCGCATTGTATTCATAGTCCTTCTGGCGTTCGTTTGAAGTAGTACCGCCTCCATAATTAATCGTCATCTTAGGCTTCTTCTTTTTTCCAGCGAACAGCGACTTTATTTTGTCAAGAACACTTTCGCCCTTGTCATACGAGCCGTATGTTCCACCATAGTAGTCTGTAGTAGAAGATGATGAACCCCAGAAATTTCCTTTCCCGAAACGTTGCTGACGCACTTTATTGCGCCAATACATAATCAGGATGAATCCGAACAGCATACCTCCGAGGTGGGCAAAATGTGCCACTCCGTCGTTAGCGCTCATTCCCTCGAACAGTTCGATTGCAGCATAGAAAGCCACAAAATACTTGGCTTTTATCGGGAACGGTATCGGTATGATGAAAAGGCGTTCGTTAGGGTAAGTCATTCCAAAGGCAAGAAGAATACCATATACAGCGCCTGATGCTCCGATTGTCATTGACCACGGATTGATAAGCCCGAACAACTGCCCTAATTCCTGTACCACTCCGGCGCCTATACCGCACACAAGGTAATAAATCAGGAAACGCTGTGCGCCCCATGTCTGTTCCATTACCCTGCCGAACATCCACAAAGCGAACATATTAAAAAACAAATGTGAAAGTCCGCCATGCATGAACATATATGTCACGAACTGATATGCATGAAATTCAGGATGCATTACGTAATACAGCCCGAATATATGGCTCATTGGCATCACTAAATCAATGATATAAGCAACAACATTGATCAGGAGCAAAGTCTTTACTATAGGAGGCATATTCATATTCAATTGTATATACTGGTTTTGAAAACAACTGCAAAATTACTTTTTTTATTCCATTAAAATTGCAAAAACCCTATAAATACTATGTTTTTTCTACTTTTTGCGGATTTTTTAAATAATTTTGTTTGTTCATTACGAATTATCATATATATTTGCACAAAAGCAATTGTTTCAGGCAAGCATTGATATTCCTTTGTCAACAAGCGACCTACCAATGCATACAAATCGGCCGAAAACAATTAGGAATGAGAACATTTTAATTTTGAATATAACTTTAAAACTAAATCATTTTATTATGAACAAAAACGAACTTGTTAGCGCAGTCGCTGCAAAGTCAGGACTGAGCAAAGTAGATGCTAAGAAAGCTGTTGACGGAGTTGTTGAAGCTATTTCAGAGGCATTAAAGGCTGGCGATTCTATCGCACTCGTAGGTTTCGGTACATTCTCTGTTGCAGAAAGAGCTGAGCGTCAGGGCATCAATCCTGCTACTAAGCAGACTATCACTATCCCTGCAAAGAAGACTGTTAAGTTTAAGGGAGGTGCTGCACTTAACGATTCACTCAACTAATCAGATTCTTCTTTTCCTATAATAATATAGAGACAAAGAACCAAAAAAAAGAGAGAAGGGCTACCTTCTCTTTTTTTTGCTTAACAAGGAGATGAGTTCAGAATCTCACTTCCACTTCAACCGGACAATGGTCTGAGCCTGTAATGCCTGTATGAATCTTTGCTCCTGCAAGATTGCCGTTCATTCGTTCCGAGCATACAAAGTAGTCAATACGCCACCCCGCATTCTTCTCACGCGCCTTGAAACGGTAAGACCACCACGAATAAATGTCTGTCATTTCAGGATAGAAATAACGGAATGTATCCGTGAAACCCGATTCGAGTAGAACCGTGAACTTCTCTCGTTCCTCATCTGTAAATCCAGCATTTTTTCTGTTAGTCTTCGGATTCTTGAGGTCTATCTCCTTATGCGCCACATTCAGGTCGCCACAGATTATGACAGGCTTCTTTTCGTCAAGCGACTTGATGTACGCTCTAAAATCGTCTTCCCATTTCATACGGTAGTCCAAACGTTTCAGCCCATCTTGAGAATTAGGAGTATAAACGGTAACAAGATAGAAGTCGGGCATTTCGAGTGTAATAATCCTTCCTTCGTGGTCATGTTCGTCTATACCCATCCCGTATGTAACGCCCAAAGGTTCGTGGCGTGTGAATATGGCTGTACCCGAATATCCTTTCTTTTCTGCATAATTCCAGTATGACTTATATCCCGCGAATGACAAATCAAGCTGGCCTTCCTGCATTTTTGTCTCCTGAAGACAGAAAAAATCTGCATTGAGCGCTTCGAAAGATTCACGGAACCCTTTTTCGCAACAGGCCCTTATTCCATTCACGTTCCAAGACACGAACTTCAGCGTTTCTGAATTCTGAAGATTCTTAATTTCATTATTTTCTTTATCCATTAAATTTTAGTTCTTAAGTTTTTAAGTTTTTGAGTTATTGAGTTTGCAACCTCTATTATAATGTTATAAGGTAGGCAATGCCATCCTGTGGTATCGTCTGAACTCCAGAACTCCTGAACTTCTGAACTCCCTCCATTATTACAACATCATTTTACAATAAAAAAAGCCCTCAAGGTCAATAGAGACCCTAAGGACCTTCTTATGGTTAGGTAAATCGTATTCTGCTTACTTTACGTACTCTGCGAAGTTTGTATTCTTCATGTTGCCTTCGCGGAGGAAAGTGTCGTGCATTGCAAATGCAGCAGAAAGCTTGTGGCAAGTCTGTCCCTTGTCTGCAATCTTGAGATAATCCCAAAGCAGCTGCTTGTAGTCAGGGTGAGCGCAGTTCTCAATAATCAACTGAGCACGCTGCATTGGAGACTTTCCGCGGAGGTCAGCAACACCTTGCTCTGTGATTACAATGTTCACATCGTGTTCTGTATGGTCAAGGTGACTACAGAAAGGCACAATTGAACTGATGCATCCGCCCTTAGCAACTGAAGGGCAAGTGAATATTGAAAGGAAAGCATTGCGCTCAAAGTCTCCAGAGCCTCCGATTCCGTTCATCATCTTGCTGCCGCAGATGTGAGTAGAGTTCACATTGCCGTAAAGGTCAACTTCTATCGCTGTATTGATAGCGATAAGTCCAAGCTTGCGGATGATTTCAGGGTTGTTAGAGATTTCAGAAGGACGAAGAACAAGGCGGTCCTTGAACAAGTCTATATCTTCGTAAATGCCCTTGAGCACTTCGTTTGTCACACTGAGCGAACATGTACTTGCAGTCTTCACACGTCCCTGGCGCATGAGGTCAACCACTGCGTCCTGAAGCACTTCTGTATATACATTGAATGCAGGCACAGCAGGGTTGCTGCCAAGCGCACCAAGAATAGCGTTAGCTGTAGAGCCTACACCGCTCTGCAATGGAAGGAAGCTTGAAGGAATGATTCCGCGCTTCATGTCCGCCATAAGGAAGTCGGCTACGTTCTGGCCAATCTGCTCTGTAACAGGGTCTGAATCCTTGAAAGCACGAGCCTCGTCAGGAATGTCACATTCAACAACACCTACAATCTTCTTAGGATCTACCTGCACGTATGTTGTACCGATACGGTCGCTTGGCTTGTTGATTTCTATTGCCAGGCGTGAAGGCGGGTCGAGCGGCTCATACACGTCATGAATTCCTATAGAACGATCGCTGTGGAACGCGTTAAGCTCTATGATGACACCCTTCTTTGCAAGACGAGCCACTGTAGGAGAAATACCTCCAGCAGCTGTAAGATAAACCTTGCCGTCGTCTTCAATAGCGCAAGCCTCAATAATAGCCCAGTCAACATCGCCAAGGAAACCATAACGAAGCTCCTGCGCCATCTGGCTCAAGTGAATATCATTGTATGCAATGAGTCCTGCATTCACACGCTTGCGGAACTCAGAGTTTGTAGTGTAAGGGGCACGATAGCGAATAGCATTCTCAACAGAGAGAACACCATCACATGAAGCACCTGTTGAAGCTCCTGTCAGGATACCAACCTGGAACGGGCGTCCAGCCTCGTGTTCTGCATGAGCCACTTTAGCGAGTTCGGCTGTTACAGCCTTTGGTGTACCGGCTGGAGTAAATCCACTAAGACCGAGATTGTCACCATCCTTAATCAAAGCTGCAGCTTCTGCAGCCGTAATTCTTGCAAATGCCATATTCTTATATTTTATATGATTTTGTAACCTGAATTCAAACAAGCATCTTGCCACTTTCCTCCACATCGGCAATTCAGTTTCGGAACACAGCAAGCGCAAACTATTATTTTTCTAAGTTGGCGCAAATTTAACATATTGTTTTCACATTTCAGAGTTTTTTTGATTTTTTTGCATCCAACAAGGAGAAATAGATTCATTTACAGCTGTTTTTCTTTATTCATACGAATAAGTAATCTACAACAAACATCTGAAAAACGAGCCCTCATTTAAAACTCAACGAGCCTGCGTTTGTTTTAAAACGCAGGCTCATTATTCAAATTCCAACGAAAGCGTTTTATACGGGCAACATTAATATTTGAAGGAGCTTCCTCCCAGGAATTATCTCAAAAGAGAAGTTGGAGGCAGTTCGCCGTCTGGTATAGGCTTGAAATATCTCAAGAAATGCGTCAAATCACTTGCTACCGCATATTCCGGCTGATTCTCACACACCGTTTCAAGTGCAGGCAGTGCCTGGGTGCGCAACACGGCGAGCTCGTAAAGAAGGGCACTGTTGAACATCACATCGGCATTCTCATGATAAGGGAATATCCACTTGTCCTCGCCCCTTCGCACACTTGGCCAGCGCGCTATGGTTGAAGCAGGAGACACGCCTCTGTATTTGAAGTCGCGCACTATTCGCCTTATCAATCTGTTGTCTGCAGTAGGAACATGGTTATGGTCATCAAGCTTTATTGTAGTAAGCGCTGACACATATATCTTATATTTATAGACATCTGCTATTTCGCTTGTAAGCATCGGATTCAGAGCGTGTATGCCTTCAAGCAGAAGCATCATGTTCGGCTCCAGCCTGATTCGGTTTCCGCTCGGCACACTTTTGCCTGTAGGAAAATCATAACGCGGCAGTTCCACCTCTTTGCCTGCAAGCAAAGCCTTCAGATGCTCATTGAAGAGTTCAAGGTTGAGCGCATAAATAGATTCGTAATCATAGTCGCCGCTCTCGTCACGAGGTGTCTTCTCGCGGTCTACGAAGTAATCATCCAATGATATGGCATAAGGCTTGATGCCCGATGTCATCAACTGTATTGACAGGCGTTTGCTGAAAGTAGTCTTTCCGCTTGACGATGGCCCTGCAATCAGAATGATCTTTACACCTTCTCGCGAAGCTATCTCATCTGAAATTCGGCATATATTCTTTTCCTGCAAAGCCTCAGCCACCTTAATGATGCCACTTGAAAAGCCGTTAGTTGTAGCTTCGTTAAGCTCGCCCACAGTGCTTACGCCAAGCAGTTCCTCCAGTTTATGGCAGTCACGGAAAGCTTTCAGAAGCTTCTCCTGCTTCTCAAGCTTGCCAAATTTGTTGCTGTCCTCATAACGAGGTATTCGCAGCAAAAGTCCGCCTTGATAATACACAAGGTCAAACGAGCCTAAAAAACTTGTATCAGGAACCAAAGGCCCGTAATAATAATCTACAGTGTTACACAGTTTATAATAGAACGTGTACATGTTTCCAAGCCCCTCAAACAGTTTGGCCTTATTTTCCATTCCACGTTCACGGAACAACGCGGCAACATCCTCAGTAAGCCCCTCCATTCGTCTGAAACTGTAGCCTTCCTCAATTATCTCCTTCATTTTCTGCTTTAGCGCATCCACATCCTCCTTCACCACAGGTCTCCCCATGCTCAAATTGAAAAAATAGCCTTTCGACACAGGCGCTTCGAAAAGCAAGCTGCATCCAGGATATAAATCTTCAACAGCCTTCCACAGCACAAAACACAGGGAACGAGCATATACTTTTCTGCCTTGCGGTGATGTTATGTCAAGAAACTCTATCTGCTTAGAACTGAACACACGGTATTTGAGTCCTTCAAGATGATTATTCACCAGCGCACAAAGCGGACGATGTTTCATCTCAGGCTTAATTTTTTCATAAATTTGCAAAATAGTAGTCCCAAGTTCAAAATTTTCAGATTTTTTATTATTTTTGCAACAAATTTGTAACAATTGTTTCATAAGGCTAACGGATTTTAGTTGTTTTATGCTGTAAAATTATAAAAATCCAACCACAAACGTAAATGTTTTATATTAAATAATTTAAAAATGGAATATACGTTTTATGATTTTCTGAAACTTATAGGCTCATTGGCTCTCTTCCTCTACGGAATGAAGATTATGAGTGAAGGACTTCAGAAGTTTGCTGGCGACAGATTGCGCCGTATCCTGACAGCGATGACAACAAACAGAGTGACAGGCGTGTTTACAGGTATGCTGATAACAGCCCTTGTTCAGTCATCGTCAGCAACAACAGTGATGGTGGTTAGTTTCGTTAACGCCGGACTGCTCACGCTTGCACAATCCATCGGAGTAATCATGGGTGCCAACATCGGTACTACAGTAACCGCATGGATCATCTCCGCTCTCGGATTCAAAGTTGACATTGCAGCATTTGCCCTGCCACTACTTGCTGTGGGTATTCCACTGCTGTTCTCTCAGCGCAGTAACCGCAAGTCAATAGGAGAATTCATCTTTGGTTTCTCTTTCCTGTTCATGGGATTATCCAATCTTAAGGCCAATGCACCAGACTTGAGCCGCAACCCTGAAATGCTTGCATTCGTACAAGACTATACAGACATGGGATTCATGTCAATAATCCTGTTCGTACTCATAGGAACAGTGCTTACAATGATTGTTCAGGCATCTGCCGCAACAATGGCAATCACCCTCATCATGTGTGCCAACGGCTGGATATCGTTTGAACTTGGTGCCGCACTCGTTCTCGGAGAAAACATCGGTACAACAATCACTGCAAACCTTGCCGCAATCACAGGTAACACACAGTCGCGCCGAGCAGCCCTCGCCCATCTCGTTTTCAACATATTTGGTGTAATTTGGGTTCTCTGCCTTTTCACTCCATTCACAAACTTAGCGACATGGTTTGTAGAGCACCTCATGGGAATAACAGACAATGGAGACGGTTCATTCGTATCATTCCAGCTTTCAGCGTTCCACACTTGCTTCAACATCTGTAACGTTCTGATACTTATTTGGTTCATAAAACTTATAGAGCGCACAGTATGCACAATTCTCCCTACGAAGGAATCAGACGAAGAGAGCCGTCTGCGCTTCATCTCAGGAGGTCTCCTTTCTACTGCCGAGCTTTCAATTCTCGAAGCACAGAAAGAAATGGTTCTCTTTGCTGAACGTACACATAAGATGTATGGCTTTGTTCAGAAATTGCTCCACACAGACAAGGGCGATGAATTCAACAAGCTTTTCAGCCGCATTGATAAATACGAAAGCATAAGCGACAATATGGAACTTGAGATTGCAAACTACCTGAACAAGGTGTCAGAAGGACGACTCAGTTCAGAAAGTAAGATGCAAATCCAGAAAATGTTGCGCGAAGTCACAGAAATAGAAAGCATTGGTGACAGTTGCTACAATCTGGCACGCACCATAAGCCGCAAGCGCCAGCACTCACAAGAGGACTTCACAGAAAAGCAGTATGAGCACATACAGAACATGATGACTTTGGCTGACGAAGCGCTCACGCAGATGCTCAAGATTGTTGAATCGCCTGATAATCGCCATGTTGACCTCAACAAGTCATACAACATTGAGCAGGAAATAAACAACTACCGCAGCCAGCTCAAGAACCAGAACATCGCAGACGTCAACAACAAGCTCTACGACTACCAGATGGGTGTTTACTACATGGACATCATTGCAGAGTGCGAAAAGCTTGGCGACTACGTAATCAATGTAATAGAAGCATCAGGGGCAAAAGAAAAGAAATAAAAGCAAAGGCAGAGTTTAATTTCACAAATTATTCTTTCGCTCCAAACAAAAATTACTATCTTTGCATCCGCAAACGTTCCTGTTTGCGGATGTTTTACATTTAGGGCCTCTATAGTTCAATGGATAGAACAAATCTCTCCTAAAGATTAGATCCGAGTTCGATTCTCGGTGGAGGTACTAAGGATACAAAAAAAGAAT
>JAFTTD010000157.1 GCA_017466965.1 Bacteroidaceae bacterium | reverse complement strand
TTATGACTTGTGTGTTGATTACAGCGTTTATGTCAGGCTCATAATTTTTAAGCCAATGTATTCCGCCTGCAATTATAATGTCTGCCAGCACGGCAGATGTAACTCCTATCATAAAGGCACGCCCAAGGAATGGACGACGGATGAATCCCCAGCTTGCTCCTACAAGTTTCATGGTGTTGATGATGAAACGTTGTGAAAAGATGGTGAGCTTTATTGTGTTGTTGATAAGCGTGAAGGATATGTATGTAAATAAGGCTGCTATGATAAGCAGTATTATGCTTAGTTTCCGTATGTTCTTGTTCACAGAGTCCATCAGCTCTTTCTGATAGATTACGTCCACTATGTTGCTGTCTTTCTTCAGTGTTTCCACAATGCCGGATATACTGTCGTTGTTGGCATATTCTGCGTTGATTTTCACTTCGAATGAAGCAGTGAAAGGATTGTATCCGAGAAACTCTGTAGGGTCAGTGCCCATTGCTAAACATTCTTCTTGCAGAGCGTCTTCTTTGGAGATATATGTGAGCTCCTTCATGAAAGGCTGTGCTTCAAGCTCTTTCTGCATCTTTTCCACTTCCTTTTTGCTTGTTTCGTCACTGAGAAGTATGCTCACGTTGATGTTCTCACGCATGTAGTTTGAAAGATTGCGTGCTGTGAGTACGAATAGAACAATGGTTCCTAACAACACAAGCACAAGCGTTGTGCTTATGCATGAAGTTACGAACTGCGTACTGAGCAGTTTAGACTTTTTACGTGCTTTTGCCATGTCAATCTTTCTTGGTTATAGTGGATAATACGCATAACTGTGCAATTACGGTATGTGCGCATTTAACGAAACAACGTGCAAAATTGCTAAAAAAAGTGCAATAAATCAAGGATTTAGACTATTTTAACTCTCTATTTCCACACCTTTGAGTGTTGCAGAGCTTGCTTCTGTAACCCTTACTCGCACAAATTCTCCTATACGGTGATTTCCGCGGTCAAAGATTACCACTTTGTTCTGTTCTGTACGACCGAAAAGCTGTTCCTTAGAACGTTTGCTCACTCCTTCCACGAGAATTGTGAATTCTTTGCCGATGTCTTTGCGATAGCTTTCTGCTGAAAGTTCGTTTTGTAATGCAATCATTTCGTTGAGTCGGCGAATTTTTGTAGCTTCTTCTATGTCGTCAGGCAGATGCTTGGAAGCGTATGTTCCAGGGCGCTCAGAGTATTTGAACATGAAGGCTGAATCGTATCCGCATTCCCTCATGAGAGATAGGGACATCTGGTGGTCTTCTTCTGTTTCAGAATGGTAGCCGACGAATATGTCTGTCGTAAGTCCGCAGTCGGGTATGATTCTTCTAATGGCTGCAACGCGGTCAAGATACCATTCGCGAGTGTATTTTCTGTTCATCAGTCCCAAGATTCTGTTGCTGCCGCTTTGCACTGGCAGATGGATATGCCTGCATACGTTCGGATAGGAGGCTATCACATGAAGAGTCTCATCGCTCATGTCCTTAGGGTGCGAAGTGGTGAAGCGTATGCGCATCTCTGGTGCAGATTCAGCCACAGTGCGCAACAGCTTAGGAAAGTCAATGTCGCCTGAGCGGTATGAGTTTACGTTCTGCCCCAGCAGAGTAACCTCCTTGTAGCCTCTTTCGTTCAGGTCGCGCACTTCAGCAAGTATGCTTTCCACGTCTCGGCTTCTTTCCCTGCCTCGAGTGTAAGGCACAATGCAATAGTGACAGAAATTGTTGCAACCGCGCATTATGGTGACAAAACCAGAAATGCGGTTTCCGCATACGCGCTGAGGTATGATGTCGCGATAGGTTTCAGTAGTTGACAACTCTACATTCATGGCTTTCTCGCCCAATTCGGCTGCAGCAAAAAGTTCAGGCAGAGTAAGATATGCATCGGGCCCTGCAACAAGGTCGGCGCCATGTTTTTCAATAAGGCCTTTCTGTACTCTTTCTGCCATGCATCCGACTACTCCAATGATAAGTTTTCTGCCTTTTCTCTTAAGTGCGTTCAGTGCTTCAAGGCGGTTTATTATCTTCTGTTCCGCATTGTCTCTTACCGAGCAAGTGTTCAGGAGTATGGCATCAGCTTCGTCAATGTTGTCGCACCATTCGTACTCTGCCATGCGCATTACGGATGCTATCACCTCGCTGTCTGCCACATTCATTTGGCAACCGTATGTTTCGATGTAAAGTTTTTTCATGCTGTCTTGTTATTTCTAAAACCGTTGCAAAGATACAACAAAGAAACGAATATGTAAGCTAAAACATCTTTGAAAACAACAATGTACTGTATGCAGGCGTACGGAAATACCACAGAAATAGCGAATTGTCAATTATTAGCCAATAGGCTTAAGTTGTGGCAAGTCTATTTCTCCCTTTTTTGATTAAAAACCTTTATTTTTGCTTTTTGTCATTAAAAAGTTTGCGTTATAATTTTTAAAGGTCTAACTTTGCACCAGAAATAAAAAGGTAAAGAGGTTCCGTCACCGTGGATGAACAGAAGGTGTCGGGATTTCTTTTTGTGTATATTTCAATTGATAACCAAGTTTGATAATATTATGAAAGGCTCGGATGCAAGATTCCGAATCTTTATAGATTATTGTTTGTTTATATTTTGTCTATATAAAGAAGACGTTAATTAAAAATAAGAGATATAATTATGGCATATATGTCACAGGAAGGCTATGACAAGCTCAGAGCCGAATTGAAAACATTGGAAGAGGTGGACCGTCCAGAGGTGATCCGCCAGATTGCTGAGGCGCGCGAAAAGGGCGACCTTTCAGAGAATGCAGAATACGACGCTGCCAAAGAGGCGCAAGGAAAGTTAGAGGCAAAGATTGCCCAGCTCAAAGCAACGCTTGCAGACGCTAAGATTCTGAACTTGAAGAATGTGCAGACAGATGTTGTGCAGATTCTTTCAAAGGTAGAAATGAAGAATGTCAAGACTGGTGCTGTCATGACATATACTATCGTGAGCGAAAGCGAAGCTAATCTTCGTGAGAACAAAATTTCTGTGGGAACACCTATTGCTCAGGGGCTTCTCGGAAAGAAAGTGGGCGATATCGTTCAGATACGCATTCCTCAAGGTGTGATAGAACTTGAAGTGCTTAACATTTCTGTTGGTTGATATGGCTACGATATTCACTAAAATTGCTTGTGGGGATATACCAAGCTACAAGTGTGCTGAGAATGAGGAATTTTATGCTTTTCTCGACATCAATCCGCTGGTAAAAGGGCATACTCTCTGCATTCCGCGCCGCGAGGTTGATTATATCTTTGACATGGAAGATGACGAAATAGCTCGCTTCCAGGTCTTTGCAAAGAAAGTAGCTCTTGCCATCAAGGCGGCTTTCCCATGTGTGAAGGTTGGTCAGGCTGTGCTTGGTCTTGAAGTGCCACATGCTCACATCCATCTTGTACCGATGCAGAATGAGAAGGACATGGTTTTCAGCAATGCGAAGCAGAGTTTCACAAAGGAGGAAATGCAGGCGGCAGCAGATGCTATCTTGGCAGAATTCAATAAACTATGAGCAACTCTGAATGGGCTGACAAGCGATTTGGAAAAGTAACAGTGGCTGAAAACGCCAGAGCAAGAAGAATCATAATGCGTGCGGAGGTTGACGGTATAAGAGTTACCGTGCCTCCGCACGCTTCTTTGTCTGATGTTCAGAAGATGCTGGATGAATATGCTGACAGACTGAAGTCAATGCAAGGCAGAAGGCGTGAAACATGCAGTACTGTTGATTTCAACTTTTCCATAGATACAGACCTTCTGAAACTGACTGTTGTCAAAGGTGAAAGGCAAGGGTTCTATCTCAATCGTGCGAAAGGCAGATGTCAGATTATCTGTCCCGCCGATACGGATTTCTGCTCCAGGCAGGAATGGCTGAAAGAGGTTGTCGTTGAACAGCTCCGCATACAGGCTAAAGCCATATTGCCTGTGCGAACAAAGAAAATAGCCGAACAGTACGGCTTCATATACAATGGGGTGAAGATACAGTCTTCAAAAACGTGCTGGGGAAGCTGTTCGCAGCGTAACAATATCAATCTTTCCCTTTATCTCATGACTCTTCCTTCCGAACTTGTTGATTATGTGATAAAGCACGAATTGTGCCACACTGTCCATCATGACCATAGTCCTGCATTCTGGAAACTGATGGACGAAGTCACTGAAGGCAGGGCGAAAGAACATAGAGAATGCTTGAAGAAGTACAAAACAAGTTTTTAAGTTCTTTAGCGATATGCCCAAGGGCATCATCTCCTTTTTACTATCTTAATCTCTTCTTTTGATTCCTTATTTGTTTATTTTTGCAGGCTCGTTTTAAAACAAATGAGCCTGCGTTGTAATATTAATGAGCCTGCGTTTGTATTCAGTAAGCACTACTTTTGCCACAAGTTTTCACATTATTTATTATGTGACTTCTTATCAAAGTTGTTTCAGGGGAGAGTGTGCTATTGTTGTCTTTATAAATGCGTTTCTCACGATGGAGAATAAGGGTGGATGCATGACATGTACCCTATTTCAATAATGGTAGAATTTTCTCTTCAAAGATGTCGCGTCTGATGATGCGGTAGTGCGGATGGTAATGTTTGTTGAACTTCTGGCTGTGATGCACTACGTATTTGCCTTCGTTAAGTATCTTCGCCAGGAAAGCGGAGTCTTCGGAAAAGCCTTCCAGTTCGGGTGAGGTCTTCCTTATGGTCTGCTGAATCTTGTGCCAGTCTTCCACGAATGTCTGTGTCAGTGTGGTGTCGATGCCGTTGGCGCTTGCCATGAAAGCATCCACGAACACGTCCATCGGAATTCGTCCGTCTTTTATGATTTTCAGATTCACCTGATAAAAGTTTGCCTGCCATCCGCAGGGGGTGTAGTCTTCTGGTTCGAATGATTCGGCATTTTCCATCTCGTATTGTATGTATTTTGTCACGGCTTCACGGTCGGTAAGCAGGTGCGCCGGTCCGAACACGTCTTGAAAACATCCTTTGTAGATGTCGAGAAGGGTGGCTTCAGGGTATTTCTGAAAGTATGAACGAACAAATTCTTCGCGGGGCTGCTGTTGGTGGTTGCATGAAAATGCCATTGTTGCAAATAAGACTATTGTCAAGAAATTTTTCATTGTGTTTGTGTCTTCTGATTTTTTAGAATCTTTTTTTATTTCGTAAGTTCCTGGCAGAGGCGGTCTTGGAAACGGCGCGCAACGGCTGTCTTTATCAGTCCGTTGTTCATGATGGTGAATGCAAGCAGGTGTCCGTTTGAAGCGCGGCAATATCCGGCAAGGGTGGAAACTCCGCTTACGGTTCCTGTCTTAGCTCTGACGTTGCGGTGGGCTGTTCCGTTCTGCATTCGATGTTCAAGGGTTCCGTCCACTCCAGCCAAAGGAAGTGAGGGCATGAAGTAGTTGTAGATGTTTGGATTTAGGTATGCGTAGCGAAGCATCAGTGTCATTGTTCTTGGGCTGACGTAGTTGTAAAGCGACAGTCCGCTTCCGTCTGCCACTTCAGCCATAGCCCATGTGTCAACTCTGCGCATAACGCTATCTACTCTGTGCGCTCCGTCTTCCCATTCCACATGGCGCTTGCCTCCGTGGGCTGCCAACAGATAGAACATTGATTCGGCATAGAGGTTGTCGCTGTCTTTCATCATCTTTTGGAGAATCTGATCTACGGTGCGGGTGCATGAGAATATCTTGTTTGTCACGTTTGCCGGACGTGTTTGCAATGCATACTCCGTGTGTGGCGCATGAGGCATATCGGTATTTCCTGTTGTGAAAGTAACTCCTTTTCGGCGGAGTATGTCGGCAAGCGTGCAAAGGAAGTATAGCTCTGGGCGGCGTACACTTATTGTGCGTGTTGCTCCGCGTGTTATTCTTCCGGTTAGGATGAAGTTGTTGTTGTCGTTGAGCCAGTCGCGTGTCAGACGGAACCTTTCAAGTCCGCCGGTTCGGTCGGTCAGTGTTATGAAAGATGAGGGCAGTGCGAGTTGCGGACGTCCGTTCACAACTTCTACGGTGGCGCATCCTCTGTTGAGAATCAGTGGTGTCAGATATGGCATCACGTCTGACGGCACATCGTCCCAGCACCATCCGCTGCCCATGTAGAGCGAGTCTTTCATGCTTACATCTCCGTAGATGCGTCCGTTTATCCGGCGTATGCCGAGCGATGTAATGGCATTTGCCAAGCGGTTGATGTCGGCTGTGTCAAATGCGGGGTCAAATCCTCCCACAACATATATGTCGCCTTGCAGAATTCCTTCTTGTGTTACAGTTCCGCTGATATATGCATCGGTGTTGAAAGTGTAGCTTCCACCGAGAACTGTGAGTGCGGAGATTGCTGTGAGTACTTTCTGTGTGGAGGCAGGTCGCATCACCTTGTTCTGGTTGTACTGAAAGAGCAAAGTGTCTGCTGTCAGGTCATAAACGCATATTCCTGATGTGTAGTATGCCTGTTCGGCTTCTGTCGCAAAGGGGGCAAGGCGTGAGCGAAGGCTGTCAGCCCATGAAGTTTGTGTTGCTGTGTCAGGCTCGTTAATAGCTTTCTCCTCATATTCAATGCCGGTATATTGTTCGTCAGCCAAGATGGTTGTGTCCTGTGAGTATGAAGGAATGATGCCTGCGAGGCATGAAAGCAGGGTTAAAATATGTACTCTCATTATATGTGTTGTTGTTAATTTTCAGAAGTTCGGAAGTTTGATGGAATGCTTTGAAGCTTAATTTGTAGTTCGGAAGAAAGGTGGTAACTTGCAAGTTCAACCTTTCTTTTTCTTTTCAATATATTTCAAAAAATCTGCTTCATTGGAAGGTGTCACCGCATATTGTTTGCCGTCGGAGCAGGTTATGAGCAGAAAAGAATTGAGTGTCTTGCCCATTATTCGGATTCCGCTTACACGCTCAATGCGTTCTATGCTGGTAATGGCAATCTGCTGTTTGCGCGAAAAGCGTCCCTTTTCTATGATGAGCAGTCCGTCGTGAGTCAGTGTGTATCTTGAATGAATCATCCGCTCAATGATGACGACCATCAGAAGCAGTGAAATCAGAATGAGCAGTCCGTTTGCCTGCCACATGAAATGGGCTGTTACAACAAATATTGCTGCAAGGAGAATCCAGTTCCCGGCTTGTATTTTTGTTTGAAAAACTCTGTTCATAGGGTGTAAATTTTCGCAAAAATACGTTTTTTTATTTTTTCACACAATAAATTAGTAAGAACCAAAGGTTTTTTATTAGATTTGCACCATAATGTGCATATAAGTTTATACATGTCGCGTTGTAACGGCATTGAAAAATAGCATACAATGACACGGAAATTTGATTTTCTCATTATCGGCTCAGGTGTTGCCGGTATGAGTTATGCTCTTAAAGTCGCAAGAGCAAAGAAAGGTAAAATTGCCATCATCTGTAAAACAACTCTTGAGGAAGCAAACACGTCAAAAGCGCAAGGAGGTATTGCATCTGTTACAAATATGCTTGTAGATAATTTTGACAAGCATATTGAAGATACAATGATTGCCGGAGACTGGATAAGCGACAAGGAAGCAGTGGAATTGGTTGTTAAGAACGGTCCTTCTCAGATTCAGGAGCTCGTGAACTGGGGTGTGAACTTTGACAAAAATTCCGAAGGTGAATTTGACTTGCATCGCGAGGGCGGACATTCTGAGTTCAGAATACTGCATCATGCCGATGATACTGGAGCGGAAATTCAGCGCGGACTGATGGAAGCCATCAAAAGCAATCCCGACATTGAGATTCTGGAGAATCATTTTGCCGTTGAAATAATTACCCAGCACCATCTTGGGGTAAGAGTGACAAGACGAACTCCTGACATAGAATGTTATGGTGCATACGTGCTCAATCCTGTGACAAACAAAATAGACACTTATCTTTCAAAGGTGACTCTTATGGCTACCGGAGGAACAGGAGCGATATACGCTACAACCTCAAATCCGAATATCGCTACAGGCGACGGAATAGCCATGGTCTATCGTGCTAAAGGAAAGGTTAAGGACATGGAGTTTGTGCAGTTCCATCCGACGGTGCTATATAATCCTAATGAAACTCATCCAGCATATCTCATTACAGAGGCTATGAGAGGCTATGGAGGCATACTCAGACTGCCTAACGGTGAAGAATTCATGCACAAGTATGACGAACGCCTAAGTCTTGCGCCTCGCGACATAGTGGCTCGTGCCATAGACAACGAGATGAAAATACATGCTTTGGACCATGTGTGCCTTGATGTTACACACAAGGATCCAGAGGAGACAAAGCATCATTTCCCTAACATTTACGCTAAATGTCTGAGCATAGGCATAGACATCACGAAGGAGTACATTCCGGTGGCGCCTTCTGCTCATTACATGTGCGGAGGCATTAAGGTGGACCTTGACGGACAGTCGAGCATACGCAGACTTTATGCGGTGGGTGAATGTTCGTGCACAGGACTTCATGGAGGAAACAGGCTTGCGTCAAACTCACTTATTGAAGCTGTAGTGTATGCAGATGTGGCGGCGAAGCACAGCCTGAGCGTCATAGATGATTATGACTTTAATGAAAAGGTGCCAGAATGGAATGACGAAGGCACTATGAGCAACGAGGAGCAGATTCTCATTGCGCAGGACATAAAGGAGGTAGGGCAGATAATGAGCACATACGTAGGCATTGTAAGAAGTGACTTGAGATTGCGCCGTGCTTGGGAAAGACTCGACCTGTTGTATGAAGAGACTGAAGATTTGTTCAAACGAGTGAAAGCCACTAAGGACATCTGTGAATTAAGGAACATGATAAATGTGGGCTATCTGATTACACGTCAGGCGCTTGAGAGAAAGGAAAGCAGAGGGTTGCATTATACGGTGGATTATGAAAAGCATGCCCTTGACAAAAACTGAATGATAACAAAAACATAAAAATAGAAACAGAAAATGAATATGAAGAAAATTTTAGCGACAGCCTGCATGTTTGTTGCTGTTGCCGTAGGTGCGTATGCTCAGCAGACAATGCAGCAATTGCCCCTCGACCCAAATGTGAGAAAAGGTCAACTTTCTAACGGACTTACATATTATATCCGTCATAACGAATGGCCTGAAGACAGAGCTGAATTCTATATTGCTCAGAAAGTAGGCTCAATTCAGGAAGAAGATAACCAGAAAGGACTTGCGCATTTCCTTGAGCACATGTGCTTTAACGGAACAAAGAACTTCCCGGGAGACAATCTGAAGAAGTATCTTGAAGTGAACGGTGTTAAGTTCGGTGAAAACCTTAATGCGTACACAAGCTTTGACGAAACTGTTTATAACATCAGCAATGTTCCTACCCACAGAGAGGGACTGATAGATTCATGTTTGCTCATTCTTCATGACTGGAGCCACGACTTGTTGCTCGAAGATAAAGAGATTGACAAGGAACGCGGTGTAATCAATGAGGAATGGAGAATGCGTCGCAGTGCCATGATGCGTATGTATGAGGCAAGCTTCCCTAAGCTGTATGAAGGAAGCCGCTATGCATATCGTATGCCAATCGGAACTATGGACATTGTCATGAACTTCAAATATGAAGACTTGCGAAGCTATTACCGCAAATGGTATCGTCCAGACCTTCAGGGTATAGTTGTGGTGGGTGACATTGATGTTGATGCAATAGAAGCCAAGATTAAGACAATGTTCGCAGACATCAAGCCTGTGGAAAATCCTGCTAAGCGTGAATACTATCCTGTTCCTGACAACAAGGAACCTATAGTGGAGATTCAGAAGGATAAGGAACAGAAGCAGAACATCATTTATCTCATGTATAAACATGATCCGTTCCCAACAGAGATGAAGTCAACACCGCAGTATTATGCATATTCATATATTCAGGGAGCAATAGCAGGTATGTTCAGTGTCAGGTTTACTGAAATACTGCAAACAGAAAATGCACCGTTCCTCGGAGCAAGCGTAAGCAATGAGGGCTATTTGGTTTCAAAGACTAAGGAAGCGCTCAATGGAGTGACTGTCTTTAAGGACAACGGACACAAGGAAGCCCTGTCTGCACTGTATAGAGAGATGCTTCGTGCTGCACGTCATGGATTCACTGTAACAGAATACGAGCGTTATAAGACAGAACTGAAGTCAAGCCTTGATAATATATATGCTCGCAAGGATAAGGTGTATAGCAGCAATTATGTTGATGAATATGTGCGTAACTTCCTTGACAACGAACCGGCTCCGGGCATAGAATGGGAATATCAGAATTTGAAGCAAATGGCTGATATGATTCCTGTTGAGGCTGTTAACCAGACAATGAAGGCTTTGTTGCCTGATTCAAACCTTGTGATTGCAATGTTCTGTCCAGACAAAGAAGGACTTGTTTATCCTACAAAAGAAGAACTGCTTGCAACGCTTAAGGCAGTAGAAGCAGAAAACATAGAGCCATACAAGGAAGAAGTTTCTGATGAACCTATCATTAGCAACTTGCCAGAACCTGGAACAGTAAAGAAAGTGGCTGATGGTCCATACGATTCAAAGGAACTAACTCTTTCTAACGGTGTGAAGATATATGTAAAGAAAACAGACTACACACCAAACACTATTAGCATGAAAGCTGTCAGCGATGGTGGTACTTCACTCTATTCTAACGAAGAGTATCTTAATGCAAGCAATGCAAGCATCGTTGGTTTAGGAGGTTGGGGTAACTTCAGCGCTATCGAACTCGGAAAGAAACTCACAGGAATACAGGCAAACGTAAGTCCGTCAGTTGGAACTAAGAACGAAAGCATGACTGGAAGCTGTGTGAAGAAAGACCTTGAATCGCTTCTGCAGTTGACATATCTTTGCTTCACATCACCACGCAAGGACGAAACAGCCTTCAACGCTGCAATAGCGCTCACAAAAGCAAATCTTGCTAATCAGGAACTCGATCCGTCAACAGCGTTAAGAGACACTGTGTCAAAAGTGATGTATAACAATAATATACGCGCTCGCAGAACTACCATTAAGGATATTGAATCACTTAATTACGACCGTATTATTGAAATATACAAGGAAAGGTTTGCTGATGCTAACGACTTCACATTCTTCTTCATTGGAGATATTGACATTGATGAAGCAACACCATTGTTTGAAAAGTATATTGGTGCGCTTCCTGTACTGAAGAGCAAAGAGAAGTACAAGATGATTGACAACAAGGTGACAAAGGGAACAATCACAAATGTGTTTGAGAAAGAACAGCAGACACCGTCTGCAAACGTGATGTTCGCTTATCATGCACCGTTGAAGACAGATCTTAAAACTGTACTTGTTGTTGATATGCTTCAGCAGATAATGACAATGGTTTATACAGAGACTGTACGTGAAGACGAGGGCGGAGCATACGGAATACCTGTAAGCGCAGTAGTTAGCAATTATCCTGAAAAGATTGGTATGGTGAACATCACGCTTCCTACATCGCCAGACAAGCGTCAGCGTATGACAGAAGTGATTTACAAGGGTGTTGCAGACATGGTTGCCAACGGTCCTAAGCAGGAAGA
>JAFTTD010000156.1 GCA_017466965.1 Bacteroidaceae bacterium | reverse complement strand
TGGAGTCTTCCTTGTTTCCTGATTTTATGATACATGGACTAACTGTAGAGGAATCTCTTGATACTCATTTTAGGAGTCTTCTCTAAAGGTGTCTCTGCGATTTCTATTGCAGATATCTTGCTGTATGCAGGCATTTTGGCATTTACCTCTTTGATGAGACTCTTGCTGTACTCTTCTGTATTTATTCCCTCCTGTGCAATCTTTTCAGAGTCCATATAAACCAATCCTACAAGAGCAGCACCGCGGGAAACCACGATTGATTCCACAATATATGGCTGGTTGTTGATTACCGCCTCAATCTCTTCAGGATAGATATTCTGTCCGTTAGGGGAGAGAATCATATTTTTGCTGCGTCCCTTTATGAATATGTTGCCCTCTTTGTCCATAAGTCCGAGGTCTCCGGTGTTCATCCAGCCATCCTCTGTGAAGGCAGCCTTTGTTGCCTCCTCATTTTTATAGTAGCCGCTCATGATATTCACACCTTTGGCCTGAATCTCTCCTACAATATTGTAAGGGTCTTCAGAGTCAATTCTCACCTTTACAAAATCTATAGCCTTTCCACACGATTTAGGGATAAATTTCTGCCATCCCTCGTAGGCCATAAGAGGTGCGGCTTCTGTCATTCCATAACCTACGGTATATGGATACTTTATACGTCTGAGGAACGCTTCGACATCCTGGCTGAAAGCAGCACCACCAACAACTATTTCATAATGTGCACCACCAAAAGCAGTATAAAGTTTCTTCCTGATACTATTATATATAATATTGTTTATTCCTGGAATCTTAAGCAGAATAGACATGCTCTTCTTCTTGAGCAAAGGGAACACCTTGCCTCTAACCACTTTCTCTATAATAAGCGGAACAGCAATAATCACATTAGGACGTACTGAAGCCAAAGCACCCATGATGACAGCAGGGCTTGGCACGCGTGTAAGGAAATTAAGGTGGCAGCCTATACAGAACTCATATAAAAACTCGAATGAGAAACCATACATGTGCGCCAGCGGAAGAAGTGAAAGAATTCTTGAACCTTCCGGCATATAAAGCTTTTCGTCAGCAAAAAGAACATTTGACCACAACGAACGGTATGGAAGCATTACACCCTTAGAGTTTCCTGTAGAACCAGATGTATAGCTCAACAATGCAAGTGATTCCGGATCTTCTCTGCGGAACTCAATGTGCTCAGGCTTAACACCGTAAGGATACTTCTTGTTGAATGCCGCCTCGGCAGCCGCAAAAATTTTGCCGATGACAGAATCTTTGCCGTCAAAAGAGTTCCATACTGCAATATCAATCATAATGTCAGCATCTGTCTGAGTAAGTCTTTCCTTTGTAGCCTTGCCGCACAGAAGAAGTTTTGACTCTGAATGTGCGATGATATTATCAATCTGCTCACCATTGAAATCATAAAGGATAGGTACAGCAACAGCTCCGTATGTAACAATAGAAAGGAATGCCACACACCAATTGCTACAGTTCTTTTCACAAATAGCAATTTTATCACCAGGCTTGATGCCTGCAGCTTCATAAACGCCATGCAGAAACACAATCATTTCTGCCACATCGCCATACTTATAATCCACAGAAGTACCATAATCAGACATTGAGTTATTATCCCAATTCCTTTTGATAACATTCTCTACGATTTTCAGAATCGAAGTTTCCTTCTGAATATAGTCATGTCCCATTGCCATAAAAATATATTGTTTTGGATTATTATTCCTTGCGCATTTTTCAAATTTGTGCGCAAATTTATGAAAAAGATTTTATTAAACAACACAAAAACTTAAAAAATGTGTATTATTTGACCGAAAATCTTGCACAAAAACTTAAAAAATGTGTTTAAGCATGCATTCTATCAAACAAAACTATTTTTATTTACAAGCAAACCAATAAATATATTCAAATGCAATTATTAAAAAATCAACACTTAATATGTTATTCTATTATTTGTTATGAATTATTTTGCGCACTCAACATAAAAGCGCATTATTAATACTGATAAATGCATTTTTCATTACTATTTTATTAATTTATTAATATTATTTATTAATTTATTAATATTACTATAAAAATACTGATTCAGTTATTTACATTATAACAAAAATAAGTACATTTGCATGATTTTAATAATTTAAAAAATTATCACATGAAAAAATTTTACTCTAATTTTCAAAATTACGCAATGAGCGTGAATCGCATTTTGGCTGTTATTCTATTGACATTCATCGTAGCAGCTAACGCAAATGTTCAAACAGAAGACGAAGCTCTTAATGCTGCAAAGGAAGAAGCAAACGGTTGGTTTACAAAGATTAACGATGCTTGTACAGAGGGTCTGATGAACGGAAGCATCGGTATGAAAGTATTCCAAAGACCAGAAACAGCTCTTTCTGAGGCAATTCAGACTGGTTTCTCTTTGAGCTTGCAAATTAAACCAGCAACAACTGTTGAGCAGGTAAATGCCATTATTGAACAGATGGAAGCTGCTTACAACAAATTAATCAATTACCCTGTTATTGAACCTAACTACTCACAGGCATACACTATCACACAGGATGGATCTGACCTTCAGATTTCATTGAAGGACGGAATGACAATCGTTGTTGAGTCTCAGATTTATTTTGAGAGTGCAGGTGAAAACAAATTCTACATCAAGGATGCAGAAGGACACTATGCAGGATATGCTGGAACAAATAACTGGACAATGACCAATGATCCTGCAAAGAAAGAAGCATGGACAATTGAATGCAAGAACCTGAGCGACGACAAAACTAACCAAAACCTTAGATACCTTATCAAAGGCAGCAAAGGTTATGTTGCTACAGATGACATGCTTGAAGACGAGCCATGCTATGGCGACAAAGCAGCTGACAACCCTAACGGAATATGGATTATAGAAGAATATGCTGCTGTTCACTCTATGAGATTCCCTATTGAAATTGAACGTCAGGCAAATCTTGGCGCACAATTGACAGAAATGACTATCGACATGAGTCCTGTTCTTTCATTCCTCGGACAACCTTTACGCAACACTAAAGGACATGGTGTAAACCCTGATGGAACATTCCTGGAAAGCACTATGCAAGGATGGAGAGATATTAACGGATATTTCGTTGAAGCTATTGCAGACCAATATATCGCTGTTGATTTATGGGCTGGAAACGACCTTGTTAGAGTATATACAAACCCTATCAACGAACCAGCAGAAGGAACAAAGTTTACTGCTTCATTTGCATTCACAACAGAAACAGACACTGCATATCTTGACTTCAACATCACATTTACAGAAGCTCCAAAGAACAACCTTGACTCATTTACAGAAGTTGGCAAGCAGGACATCACAATAAACGCTCCTCTTCTTAACGAATACAACACATCTGTTGCTGAACTTGATGCAAAGGCTATCATGGAACTTCTTGGCATGACAGAGGAAGACGAAGCAGAAGTTCTCATGTATGACACAGAAGGCAATCTTGTAAGACCTAACACTGCAGCAAGCGCATACGGAAAGGGATACTGGCTCAACGAAAACAGCGAAGTGTCAACTTGGAACGGTGCAGGCGCAGACATGGCATACTATGTTGAAGTTGCATTTGACCTTACTTCACTTACAATGGGACAATTCTACCTTGAAGAGAACAAGGAATATAACGTTACATTCTACATCGTATTTGGCGACAAGTACTACACTTTGAACATAAAGACTATTATTAGTGAGGCTGACGCTATCGAAGATGTCGTAGCAGGAGAACCTGTATCTGAAGCATACTATTCATTGAACGGAATCAAGTTTGAAACTCCTCAGAGAGGCGTTAACATCATTGTGAAGAAGTATGCAGATGGCAGCACCAAGACCGTAAAACAATATTTCAGATAATCAGTTACAGAACAACAAACACTAATGGGGCTGTGCCAATCTTGACACAGCCCTACAATACAAAACATAAATAAAACAGTTATAGCTATGAAAGTAAAATTTTTTATCGCAATGTTCCTTATGAGCTTTTTTGCGCTCGGAGCATCTGCGCAAGGTATTGAGTTTATGCCAGAAGGCTCTAAATTCCAGGAAGCAGTAGATAAAGCAAAGAAAGAAGGAAAACTCGTATTCCTTGACTGCTACACTTCATGGTGCGGTCCATGCAAAATGATGACACGCAATGTGTTTCCAACAGAAGAAGTTGGAAAATTCATGAACCCTTCGTATGTCAGCATAAAGATAGACATGGAAAAAGGCGAAGGTCCTGAACTCATGAAGAAATTCGGTGTGTCAGCGTTCCCTACATTCATCATCTTCAACGGTGACGGCAAGGAAGTTGGACGTTGGTTAGGAGGTAGCGACGCTAAGAAATTCATACAGAACGTGAAGGACAACAGCAAAGATAATGGTTCATCTGCAATGGACGAAAGATTTGCTAACGGAGAGAGAGACCAAAAGTTCCTTCTTGAATATCTGCAAACACTTAGAGCAGCATACAAACGCGACCAGTGCAACCTTGTAGCAGAAGCACTGCTCGACGGCAAGGCTGAGACATTTGCGTCAGACTCAACACTTCGCATGGTATTCATGGGACACTTGCAGAACCCATTCCACCCTGCATTCAAATACACAGCAAAGAATCCTCAAGCTCTCATTTCAGCTATCGGAGAAACACCTGTGAGAATGAAAATGCAAAACGTTTGGAGTACATACCCACGCACACTCATAACAGAGAAAGACGGAACAGTCACAATGGACGAAGCAAAGTTCAATGAATATGTAGCTCTCATGGATGAATGTAAGGTTCAGAACAAAGATCAGATACGCTTGTCATTCATGATAACATATGCAGAAAAGAAAGGTGACTGGAATCTTTACATGAAGAGCCTTAACGAATACGCTAACAATAAGAATCTTGACATCAATGACCTTGAACTCTGCAAGTTCGCCACTCCTATAGCAGAAAAATGCAACGACCAGAAGCTAAAAGACCAAATGAAGAAGATTCTTGAAAATCGTCTTTCTGACCTCCGTTCAGGAAAACGTGAGCCACTGAAGAAAATCGGTAACATGACACTGTCAGGCAACCTTGACAAAGCGATGGAAATGGTTATCGGAAAACTCGGTGGAAAATAAAGCATGAAACATATACCAATAATATCTTAAGATAAGAAAAAACATTTCATTATGGGTGTGCCTGAACAACATGAGCACACCCATATTCTTTGAACGCTATGGCAGACAGAATGACAAAGGCACAAAGGCATTATTGCATGTCGAGGATTCGTAGCAGAAACACGAAGCCTGAACTTATTGTGCGCAAACACCTCTTCTCACATGGCTACCGATACAGAATAAACAACAAACGTCTGCCAGGAAGTCCGGACATCGTACTAAAAAAATACAAAACCATAATATTCGTAAATGGATGCTTTTGGCACGGACACGAAGAATGCAAACACTACGTAATCCCTAAAAGCAATACCGAATACTGGGAAAACAAAATAAAAAAGAATAAAGAACGTGACACCAAACAACGTGCACTTTTACGCAAACTCGGCTGGCACATCATCATTATATGGGAATGTCAGCTCCTCCCCACCAAAAGAAAACAAACATTAGAAGGATTGGACAGAACACTAAACAAAATTTTTCTTGATGAAATAACACTCTTGAACAAACATACCAACTTCAAGGAAAGCAAACAATCAAAACAATATATAACAGAAGAAAATTCATGCATCAATATAGCAGCAGAAGAATGTTGCGAATATGGTAAGCCCAAATAGCAAGACTCTTTTTCACAAAAAATGTCCGTCAACAATCCACACTTTTGTCAGAAAGAAGCAGGCATAACACCCTCCCCCATGCCCCGAACGAAGTGCGCCACC
>JAFTTD010000155.1 GCA_017466965.1 Bacteroidaceae bacterium | reverse complement strand
GCGGACGTATGGTGTCAAGAAGTTCGTGCTTGAGAGGGGTATCGTTTATTCCTATCAGTTCTTCATCGAGCGCTATGGGCAACGGTGTGTTTCTGCACAGATGCGCCATCTCGTTCCATTGTCCTGCCATTATGGGTTGTTCGATGGAGTGGATGTTGAGTTTTGAAAGTCGGTTGAGTTTTTGGAGCGCATCATCTCCAGGCGAGAATGCACCGTTGGCATCTACCCTGAGCTGTATGACATCCTTAGAAAACCTGTTTCTTATGTTGCGCAGCAGTTCAATCTCTTCTTCAAACTCTATTGCGCCAATCTTTAGTTTGATGCATGAGAATCCTTGGTTGAGTTTGTCTTCAATGCGTTTGCTCATCTCGTCATATCGCCCCATCCATATCAGTCCGTTTATCTGTATGCCTCGTTCGCCTCTTCCGAATTTTGTGTCCGATAGTGCAGTAGTGCGTCTGTTGTAGTGCCATAGAGCAGTTTCTAATCCGAACATGATTGAAGGGTAAGGGCGTAGCTGTTCACGGAGTGTGGCAGGTATGAAGACTTCTATTTCAGGTGCTTCTGATTTGTTGTTTTCCGTTTCAAGAATATGGCAGAAGTTTCTGAGAAGTGATTCGTATTCTTCCACATCGTCGCAACTGAGCTTGGGCAGCGGAGCGCATTCTCCTGTCCCTATGTGTTCAGGGTGAACACAGTCGTGAAGACTGACATACCACACTTTGCGTGTTGTGTATATTCCTCGTGAAGTGCCTGCCGGCTGATGAAAGTGTAATGTGTGAGGAGTTATCTCTACTTTCATGGTATGTAAGGGTATTGTTCAAAGTCAGGGTCTCTCTTTTCAAGGAAAGCCTTTCCGCCTTCTTGTGCTTCATCGGTGAAATAGTAGAGCATGGTTGCATCTCCGGCGAGTTCCTGTATTCCTGCCTGCCCGTCAAGTTCGGCGTTGAGACCTGCTTTTATCATTCTCAGTGCTATAGGGCTGCGCTTCATCATTGTCTTTGCCCATTCTACCACCTCATCCTCAAGCTGGGCGTATGGCACCACCTTGTTGACAAGCCCCATGTCGAGAGCCTCTTGTGCGGAATAGAGACGGCAAAGGAACCATATCTCTCGGGCTTTCTTCTGTCCTACGATGCGTGCAAGGTATGACGAGCCGAATCCGGCATCGAAACTGCCTACTTTTGGCCCTGTCTGTCCGAAACGGGCGTTCTCGGATGCAATGGTGAGGTCGCACACTACGTGCAGTACATGCCCACCGCCTACGGCAAATCCGTTAACCATTGCTATTACAGGTTTTGGCAGAGAGCGGATTTGTTTTTGCACATCAAGCACGTTGAGGCGAGGGATTCCGTCGTTGCCGACATAGCCTCCGCGCCCTTTGACGTTCATGTCGCCTCCGGCACAGAATGCTTCTGTCTTAAGTCGTTCCTCTTCTGTTTGTCCTTCCACAAGTGGGCTTGGCGCGCCTGTCAGCACCACTACCCTGATGTCTTTAGCTTCGCGGCAGTAGTATAGGGCGTCGCTTATCTCTTGCGTTGTTCGCGGAGTGAACGCATTTCTGTATCTTGGGCGGTTAATACTGATTTTTGCTATTCCTTCAAAATACTCGAATAGTATTTCTTCGTATTTCTTTATTTCTTTCCACTGTCTTTTCATTGTTTTTTTAGTAGTTAAAGAAGTTAGTAGTTAAGTAGTTAAAGTAGTTAAGTGGTGTTCCGGCTTTCTACTTTTTTGTTTTCACTTCAAGTATTGCGCATTTTTTTCTTGTCTTCATAAGATCAAGGCATCCTTTGTGGAGCTCATCAATGTTTGTTGCGCAGTAATAATCCATTCCAGCATCTTCTGCTATGTGTTTTGCTGTTCGTGAATGAGAAGCGGCAATGTATTTGTCCAAATATGGTGAGGCGGAGAGTCCGGGAAGAGTATGGAAAATTTTTCCGCAGCCATTGTTTATCAGCAGTATGCGGAGGTATCCTTCTGTTTCTGTAGTTGAGGATTCCTTCATGTTTCCTGCCAGTTCTTGACTCATCAGTCCGTTGCAGTCATAAAAGAAACTGAGGTCGCCTATAAGGAGCAGGGTTCTTTTTCCTGAAATGGCTGAGCCTACGGCTGCTGATACAGAGCCTTCTATTCCGTTCACACCGCGGTTGCAACTGTATGTGCATCCTTTTATGGCTGGCAGGCGTTGCAGATTTCTCACCATGCTGCTGTTTCCTACGAATATGTTTTCATATCCGGTGAATTTGTTCATGAACACTCTGAGGACGTTCAAGTCGGTGAACTCGTTGCTGTCTGTCTCTGTTGTTGTCCGACAGGTTTCTTCATTGAGTTGTTTCCAGTGTTGAGCGAAAGCGTCATCGGGTGTGATTGTATGGGCAAGAATGTGTGAGAGTGCTTCCTGAACCTGCATCTGCAGCAATGTGGTACAGCAACAGAACAAGTCGTGGAGTTCGCCCCTTTCATCAATATTCCACACAGACTTAGGCGGGTTGTTCCGTAACAGCTGTTTCAGTTTTTTTGAAACTATGTGCCCCCCTGCCATGAGCACCCAGTCGGGAAGTAATAGCTCATGGTTTGGATATGATGAAAGAATGGTGTCTGCGTTTGAAACAACTTCATCGTCAGCGGTGAGATTTGAGAGATGTTCGGCTATGATAACGAATCCGCGTTCTGCAAGAGCCTTTATCAGCGGTTTGCAGAGCGTTGCCTTTTCAGCTGTCAATTGCCCCATGATTATCATTGGTCGTTTTGATGCTGATAATTCGCTGAACAGTTCTTCCGTTTCCTCTGTGTAGGACATTGTAGTCCAGCGCACTATTCTTTCATCGGGAAGGCGCTGCATTGAGAAGTCGAACATAGGTTCAGAAATGCGGATGTTGACATGAACCGGACCGCCATCCCTCTTTAATGATATGAGAGCTTCATTGATGAGCCTGTTGCAATGCCATGCCGTTTCACGATTGGCATTGTCTGAATCGTCCCATTCAGGTTCGGGTAAATCAACAGACACATGTACGAGCTTTCCGAACGCGTTGTCCTGATGTAGTGTCTGTCCGTCCATCTGTCCAATCCATCGTTGAGGCCTGTCGGCAGTTATCACCATCAATGGCACTCCTCGATAGTATGCTTCCGCTACGGCAGGAGAGAAGTTGAGCACAGCCGAACCGCTTGTGCAGCATACGGCTACAGGGGTTCTTGTGGCTTCAGCCATTCCCAGGGCTATGAATCCGGCACTGCGTTCGTCGGTCATCTCATGACAGTGCAGTCCGGCTGAGTTGAAATTGTGTATCAAGGGGGCGTTGCGGCTCCCGGGACACACCACCACATCCTTGATTCCCGATTTGAGCATTAGGGATGTGAGCTGTTGTATGTTTCTTTTAGTGGAGAACATTCCAAATGGTTTTAAGTTTTTCTTCTGTTTCCATCCATTCCGATTCCATTGTAGAGGAGGTGAGTATGCCGCCTCCGGCATACAGAGTGGCTTCGTGCCCTCGTATGCTGGCGCAGCGGAGGTTCACGTAGAGGTCGGTCTGTCCGTCAGCGTCAAGCATGCCTGTCACGCCTGAATAATAGCGTCGTCCTCCATATCCTTCGTTGGCGATGATGAACTTTTGGGCTTCTGCCTTGGGTAATCCGCATACAGCCGGAGTAGGATGGAGGCGGTCTATGAGTTCGCACAAGCGTTCTGATGCGTTCTCTCCCATGCGTAGCCATGAAGGAGTGAAATGAAAGTCTGTCTTCAGGTGAAGAAGTTGTCCGGCACGGGAAGAGTAGGGACCCTCTTCTTCTATGACAGAAGCAAAGGGTGATATGCAATCCCTTACGTAGTCGGCAACAATCTGTTGCTCCTTTCTGTTCTTTTCGCTCCATGCAGCCTTCTCAGCCCTGTTGTTGTCTGTCATTGGCATGGTGCCAGCCAGCGCCATAGTCCGATAGTGTGACTTTCTGCCTGAAAGCAGTATTTCAGGAGTACAGCCTATCCAGTGTTCCCCGTCGGGCAAACGGCATAAGTAAACCATCATCCGCGGATATGATATACACGTTTGGATAAATGTCTTTATCAAGTCTGTGCTTTTCGCATGCCTTTTAACATTGCGTGAAAGCACTAATTTAGTGAAATCTCCTTCGTTCAGCGCTTTGTGGAAACGATTGAAGGCGTGAGCATACTCGTCTGAACAGGCTGACTCAGTCTGTTCTGCCTTCCGTAAGCAGGCTGCTGTTGATTCGTCAGCACAGGGCACCTGGACATGACATTCCACATCGGGACGTATAAGCACTATAGGCATATCGTCGGCCGGAGCAAACGGAATCATCACGAAGCCGCGCTTGCCATTAAGGTCTGCACATTTGCCAAATGTTTCTATCACGCCTTCAGTCTGTGCCACAATGGTACATTCGTCTGAGAATGGCAATCGGAACATTGCGTATGCTAAAGCACCGTCAATAATGTCATTGATTCTTCTTTCCATCGTGCAAAATGCGGTTTATCACCCTTTCTGTTGACAAAAGTCTGCCGTCTTCACCAACAACATCCACATTCCAAACATGAATGGAACGTCCGGCGCTGACAAGAGTGGCGCGACCAAATACCTTGCCTTGTGTATCTGACATGGACACATGATTTCCTGACACTTGTACTCCGCACACTTTGGTTCCCTCCTCATATCCTGTGATGTGCAGCGAACCTGCTCCGGCTATAGTTTCGGCGAGAGTAAGGGACGCTCCGCCGTGGAGTATGCCGAAATACTGTCTCGTGGCATCACATATAGGCATCTCTGCCAGTGCCACATCATCGTCTGAAGGAAGAAACTTTATCCCTAAGGCTTCAATCATTGTTCCTTTCATACGGGAATTGAGAAATTCACATTCTTTATCTGTAAGCATATCTTTTCCTGGTTTTTAACACTGCCTCTTGTCGTAACAGACAAGTTGAAAGTTTGGCGTATCGCAAAGATAGGCAAATTCTCAAAAGTAGTAATATAATTTATTGATTCTTTTTCTATTTGAAGTTAAAGAGGGGGAGGAGAGGTGTTAAGTTTTTAATTATGAACAATCGTGCAAATGAGAGCAGAATCAAGTTTACTTGAATTATGCCGAGTGCAGCCGATTGGAGGCGAAGCCAATTATGAATTATGATAGCCTACCTTAAAACCTTACAACCTCAAAACCTTATAACCTTAAAATAGAGAAGTCGAAATACAATAGATTTTACGAATTTGTATCTTTTTGCTGTAAAAAATAATAATTTTGTGTCATTTTTACAGCTAATATCGTTGTAATGCTTTATATTTGCAAAAAACAACGGAATAAAAAAATTAAATTATATAATAAAAATATACAGATTATGATTAAATTTTATGATTCAGAGGAGCAGGTTCCAATGGAAATGCACAAGGTAAGGGTGGTTCAGAAACTCAATCTTTTGCCTGTGGAGGAACGCTTGCAGAAAATGAAGGAGGCTGGTAATAATACGTTCCTTCTGCAGAACAAAGATGTGTTTATGGATATGCTTACCGATTCGGGAGTTAATGCCATGAGTGACAATCAGGTGGCTGCTATGGGTATAGCAGATGACTCATACGCTGGTTCGGAAACCTGCAACCGTCTGATTGATGCTATTGACGAGGTGTTTGGAGTTAGAAACTTCCTTCCTGCTCATCAGGGACGTGCTTGCGAGAATATTCTTGCTGAGACATTTGTGAAGCCAGGACAGTTTGTGCTGATGAACTTCCATTTCACAACAACTAAGGCTCACATCACCCGCATGGGAGGAAGCGTGATTGAGCTGGTAGGAGCTGAAGGACTTGTGACAGACAGTACAGAACCGTTCAAGGGAAACTTTGATATTCCGCGCATGAAGCAGATTATCCAGGAACTTGGTGCCAAGAACATTGCGTTTGTGCGTATTGAGGCAGGAACAAACCTCATTGGCGGACAGCCTGTCAGCCTTGCTAATATGCTTGAAGTGGCTGAAGTATGTAAAGAGAACGGCATATTGAGCATTCTTGATGCATCGTTGTTGCAGGACAATCTGTATTTCATGAAGACTCGTGAGGAAATGTGCAAGAATATGACTATTAAGGATATTATGCACAAACTTGCAGAGGTGATGGATATTATATACTTCTCTGCACGCAAGCTCGGATTTGCACGTGGTGGTGCCATAATTTCACATAACGAAGACTTCATCCTGAGAATGAAGGAGTTTATCCCTCTTTATGAAGGATTCCTTACTTATGGAGGTATGGAAGTGCGTTCAATGGAAGCTATGGCTGTCGGTCTGCGCGAAACTCTTGACATGGAATATATTAGCCAAGGACCGCAGTTCATACAATATATGGTTGAAGAGCTTGACAAGTATGGGGTGCCAATGGTGAAGCCTGCAGGAGGACTTGGAGCGCATATCAATGCAAAGGAGATTCTTCCTCATATTCCGCAGAGCCAGTATCCGGCTGCAGCGCTTGCAACGGCGTTATACATTGCCGGAGGTGTGAGAGGTATGGAGCGCGGAACGCTTTCTGAACAGCGCAACCCTGACGGGTCTGAGAGATATGCAGATATGGAGCTTGTGCGTCTGGCTGTGCCTCGCCGCGTGTTCACGCTTTCTCAGCTCAAATACTGCATTGACCGTGTGAAGTGGGTTTACGACAATCGCGAACTAATTGGTGGACTAAAGTGGGAGGACGAACCAAAGGTTTTGCGTTTCTTCTTCGGACGCTTGCAGCCAATAGGCGACTGGCAAGAGAAATTAGCACAAAAGTTCCGTGAGGACTTCGGAGATTCTTTATAAATAAATACTGAAATAGGGTGTGTCGAAATGATGCACCCTTTTTGTTATCTTCCCTTCTTCTTTTTTACTATTCCAGCATATTATGCAACCCGACAAAATTCATATTTTTCATAAAATCCTCCAATAGGTTTCCATGTTGACCTAATTCAATAAATTATTTATATCTTTGGCAGTAATGGGATTTATTTACGTATCTTTGTAATCAAGATTTGGTAATTAAAAAAGAATAGTTGCATAATAAATGTGCTAAAATGATATTTAAATTAGAAAACCCTCAGCATCAAATAACTGCCATACACAGTGTGGTGGAGGTTTTTCGTGGCATGGAGAGAAATACATACGATAATGCCCATATAGAAGACATCCATTCTAACGTGTGTTCTCTTTCACATCAGGATTTGATGAACAACATAAAGCGAATTATTACCGAAAATAATATACCAGCTACCAAATCATGTTTTATTGAATCCAATGATGCGTGTATTGAAATGGAAACAGGTACAGGTAAGACCCTTACTTATATACAAACAGCTTGCGAATTATATAAGGAATATGGATTGACAAAGTTTATTGTACTTGTTCCATCTATACCTATACGCCAGGGTACAATAGACACATTTTATAATTTCAAAGAACAACTTGAAGATAAGTATGATATACAAGCGAATGCGTTTGTATATGATAGCTCCAATTTGAGTAAACTTCGTGATTTTATTACACAGGATACTCCTCAAATTATGGTAATGACGATTGCGTCATTTAATTCTGATGATAGGATCCTCAATCAAAGTGAACGGGAAGGACTTTTCAATAATGAATCGTATTTGAAAGCAATAGCCCATACTCATCCTATCATCTTTATGGACGAACCACAGGAGGGTATGGATACAGATAATTCTAAAGCATGGCTGGCTCAATTGGAACCTCTTTTCAAATTCCGTTATTCTGCCACACATGCAGAAAAGATGAATGTACTGTATCAACTAACTCCATCTGAAAGCTATCGCTTAGGTTTGGTAAAGAAAATCGAAGTGCTAACAGTTGCTGAAAGTAATGATGAAGCAACGATGAAGATGGAGGTAACCCAAGGTGAGGCTTCTAAGACCACTCTAAAAGTAAAAATGAAGTATTGGAAGTTGAACAAAACAAAAGGCCGTTTTGAATACAAAGACTCTGGTTGGCTAAAAGTTGGTGACAATATTGCCGATAAATCAGGAAATGAGTCTTACAGAGACTTTACCATCAAGCGTATTCAAAAGAAGATGGTCGATCGTAAATATCATGTTGAGTTTGAAAATGGTTCTTCTATTGTCGAAGGAACTTCATCCGCTAATAAAGAACAGATTTGGTCTCTACAATTAGAATGGCTTATTCGTCGTCATTTCCAAAACAAAGAACGGTTAAGACCTCTGGGAATAAAGAATCTGTCTTTGATATTCATTGATAGAGTTGCTAACTATATGAGTTCTGAACGTCCAATCATTAAGAATATCTTTGAGCAAAAATATAGAGAAGTCTTTGCTGAATTTAATAACAATCAGCAACCAACAGATGCAGAAGTAACAGCTGTTCAAGGCTTCTATTTTGCAAAGACAAGCTCTGGAGAATTGACAGACAACGAAAAGTCATGTATGTCAAACAAGGAAATATATAATGAAATCCTTCATGATAAACAACGTCTTCTTTCATTTGAATCACCAAGAGAATTTATATTTTCTCATTCAGCTCTTGGAGTTGGATGGGATAATCCGAATGTATTTGGGATAGCAACCCTGAACGAAAGTTATTCGGAAAATAAGAAACGTCAGGAAATAGGTCGTGGACTTCGTATATGCGTAAATCAGCAAGGTGAACGTGTTTACGATAAAGAAGATACACCTGATGATGCAATTCTTAATCAACTTACAGTTGTTCCTAATGAGACTTACGAAACCTTTGCACGTAGTTATCAGAATGAAAATGAAAAAGCATACGGTTCAAGCAATGCTGGTGCAAAGATAAAGCACACCCATAAGGGACAACATAAGAATAGAGTAACATTCCGTATCAAGAAAGACGAAACATTCATGAATGTCTTTCGTAGATTTTGGAACATGGTAGCCAAGAAAACTACCTATCGTGTACACTTGGACGAAACTGAACTCATTCGCCGCAGCATAGAAGAACTGAATGCTATCCGCATCAATGACTATATCGCGGAAGTCACCAGTTATACGGTCAATGATATAAGCAATTTAGATAATATCGAGAATAACGGTTCTGAAATTTATAAACTTCATGGACGTTTCAATCCACAAGATTTAGTGGAAGACCTAAGTGAAAAAACCGGTTTATGCTATCTTTCTGTAATGAAGATTCTACGTGGAATTAGTAATGCAGGTGAATATATCAAGAATCCACCAGTGTATATTGAGCAAGCAGCCTTTAAGATTCGTCAAGTGCAGCTTGATGAATTAGTCCGTTGTGCAGAATATACACCGACAGGTGGTAGCTTTGAATTTAATTTTGCAGACTTCATTAAAGATGGATGTGAAAACTACATAGATACGCCCAATCATGGATTATGGGACAAGACACTTTATGATAGTGGATATGAAAAGGAGTTTGCCAGGAAAGCAGATAGCACTACCAATACGGATGTTTTATGTTTCTTGAAGTTCCCTACATGGTATAAGATTCCAACACCTATTGGTAATTATGAACCGGACTTTGGAGTTGTGCTACACAAGAAACAG
>JAFTTD010000154.1 GCA_017466965.1 Bacteroidaceae bacterium | reverse complement strand
GCGAGGTGAAACTCACCTCGCTTTTACGGTTAATCATTCCAAAAGAACAAATTAGGGAAATTTTAAAGGAAGGAGTTATTAACGGAAAAAATATGGCAGAATAAGCCACAATTATTAAGGCTATTAGTTAACAAACAACAAACTGCAATATTCAGCGCACTAATTCGTTTCTTTGTCGTATCTTTGTACCGGAAAAAACAGCAACAAAGAAAGAAGACATGAAAAGACTATTATTCATCATCACTATTTTGGGAACTCTGTGTGCCACTTTCAGCGGATGCACAGAGGACGATACAACTCCTGTAACTCCAGGAGGAAACAACAATGAGAAACCAGACAACAAGCCTGTAACTCCGAACGACTCTCTTCCGCCCATCGCCATTGGCGACATAGCGCTGGGAGCAGACATCAGCTGGCTGACAGAAATGGAAGACGAGGGCCGCACGTTCTATTCTGCTGACGGCAAGGAGAGCGAATGCACTGCTCTGCTGAAAGATTTAGGGCTCAACGCCATACGTCTGAGTGTTCTGGTAAACCCTGCCGACGGATATTGCAACAAGGAAGACGTGCTGAAGAAGGCACTGCGAGCAAAGGAACTGGACATGAAACTGATGATAGCTTTCCACTACAGCGACACTCACGCTACTGTAGATAATCACAACCTGCCCCTCGAATGGACATACCAGACAGACTCTGCAACTGTATGCAACAATGTGCAGAGCCACACTCGCGAAGTGCTGGAAACTCTGGCTGAGAACGGCATCAGCCCTGAATGGGTGCAGATTGGCAATGAAGTGACATACGGACTGCTTTCTCCCGTAGGAAGCATAAGCAACAGCCCGAAGATGTACTCTGCACTGATAGACGCCGGATGCAAAGCAGCAAAGGAAATCTGTCCGCAGGCAAAAACCATTGTCCATATTACTGAAGGCTACGACATGGGGCTGTTCAAATGGAACCTCGACATACTCAAGGCTGACAGCATAGGTTATGACATGGTGGGCATATCTATCTATCCGTACTTGGCGCAGAACAAGAGCTGGACAAACCCTCAGAACGGAGCTTCACAGACTATCGGGACTGTGGAAGATGCTATCACTGCCACTTTTGACAACTGCAAATTCGTGTGGGAGAAATACAAGAAGCAGACTATCATAGTGGAAACAGCCATGAAGGCGGACTATCCAGAAGGCGGAAAAAAATGCCTGAGCCAAATGCTTAACGAGGCTTCCAACAGTTTGTACTGCAAGGGCGTGTTCTATTACGAGCCACAAGCACACTACGGATGGAACGGATACAAGTACGGTGCTTTCAATCAGGACGGAACTCCGTCTGACATTATGGACGCATACAAAAACAGACAAAAATAAGGACACGCATTTTGCATTAGACATAATTCATTAACAAGCCTTATTATACAAAAACGAGCCTGCGTTATGAAATAAATGAGCCTGCGTTATGAAACAAACGAGCCTGCGTTGTTATCGTAACGCAGGCTCATTTTATATGCACCCTAATTGTTCTGCACATTATTTTGCATTCATTATTGTTGCAACGACTGCATCAATAAAGCGGCTCGTTGTAATTGAAAAGGAATTCTGACTCTGCAAGTGTTGGATGATGAGAATCCTTCTCGCTCAGTATGCGATTGGCTGTAGGCACACGCCAGTCAATGCCAAGAGCCGGATCGTCCCAAGCAATGGCGCCTTCACTCTGAGGAGCATAATAGTTGTCGCACTTATACTGGAACACGGCTTCATCGCTGAGAACGGCAAAGCCATGAGCAAATCCGCGAGGCACAAAGAACTGACGATGGTTCTCTGCTGTCAGCTCAACAGCCACATGCTTGCCAAACGTAGGGCTGCCCTTGCGTATATCTACAGCAACATCAAGTACGGCTCCATGAACGACTCTCACAAGCTTTGACTGGGTGAAAGGCGGTTTCTGGAAATGGAGCCCTCGCACTACGCCAGCTGTTGACTTGCTTTCATTGTCCTGCACAAAGACCGTACGGCATACCTTCTCTTCAAATTCCCTCTGCGAGAATGATTCAAAGAAATATCCCCTGCTGTCTGTAAATATGCGGGGTTCAATTATTTTCAATCCTTCAATACCTGTTTCAATAACATTCATAATTCACACAATTTTTAGTTCACACAATTTTATTTTGATGACAAATGTAATAATTTCATTCTACAACAGAAAGGAAAAACAAATAAATAAACGTAACTTTGTGGCATTAAGGGATTGACAACCTGAAAACAAAGAACAATATGAATGTAAAGAATGTTATTATTTCATCTGACATAACAAAAAACTTAGAGGCAGCCATAACAGCAAAAGAATACGACCGTATATTCATACTGACAGACGAAAGCACTTACCGTTTCTGCCGGCCTATGATTAACGGCACAGCCAGTCTGAACAAGGCCACAGACATTATTATCGGCGCTACTGACGAGAACAAGACTTTGGACTCGCTTGCATCGGTTTGGACCCGACTGAGCAACGAAGGTGCGTCTAGGCATTCTCTGCTGATAAACTTAGGCGGTGGCATGATTACGGACCTGGGCGGATTTGCAGCATCAACCTTCAAGCGCGGAATAGCCTACATCAATATCCCCACTACTCTTCTCGCCATGGTTGACGCTTCGGTTGGCGGCAAAACAGGAATAAACTTCAACGGGCTGAAAAACGAGGTAGGAGTGTTCAGTGCATCAGAATGTGTAATTCTTGATACACGTTTCCTGCGTACCCTCGACAAGGGCAACAAATGTTCAGGATATGCAGAAATGCTGAAACATGGACTCATCAGCAACATTGAGCACTGGAAAGAGCTGATGGACTATGACATCCTTGCCGATGAAAGCAGTTTTGACTATGAACAATTGGCAAGAATGGTTGGGGAAAGCGTAAAGATAAAAGAAAGGATTGTTACTGAAGATCCATACGAAAAAGGCATAAGGAAGGCTTTGAACTTCGGCCACACAGCTGGTCATGCCTTTGAAAGCTTGGCTCTGATGAAGCACAAGCCTGTTCTTCACGGATATGCCGTAGCATGGGGGATGATATGCGAGCTTTACCTCTCGTGTGTAAAGTCGGGATTCCCTACTGACATTATGCGCCAAACCACAAATTTCATCAAAGAATGTTATGGATTTGCTGACATTGAATGCAACGACTATGAAGCTCTTTACAAATTCATGACTCACGACAAAAAAAATTCTGGCGACACAATAAATTTCACTTTGCTCGGCAATATTGGCGACATAAAGATTAACCAAAGTGCCACTAAAAATGAAATTTTTGAAATGCTGGACTTCTACAGAGATGGGATTT
>JAFTTD010000153.1 GCA_017466965.1 Bacteroidaceae bacterium | reverse complement strand
TGACTGTTCGTGCATACGTATATGACGGAACTCTCACATTCGGTATGCGCACAAACGGCAACATAACCGCTGCCCTCCGTACAAGTTCTAATGGAGCAGGCGGTGACGGATGGTTCAAGGTTGACAACTTCCGCATAAAGAAGATTGGCTATGTCGGCGAAGATGCTGCAGCTGTGGCAAACCACTACATTGGCATCTGCACTGAATATTGTGGTGGTGACTATCAGATGCAAGCTTCTGTCCTTGAAACTCTTGAGGCTAAGCTTGCTGAATATGGTGAAATTACAGCTGAGACCCCTGAAGCTGACATCGTTTCTGCTATTCTTGGCATGAAGGAACAGCTTGCTGTTGCAGAAGTATCAGTAAAAGCATACCTGAAATTGTATGAAGCTATTCAGCAGCACTATGAATATCTTGACGAATATGCTCTTTATGCCGGCGCTGGCGAATATGGCGACGCCATAATGGATGCAGAAGGCGCATACGATGACGGCGAGGTTGACGAAACAGAAATCAACAGCATCATCGAAGGTCTTGATGCAGCTCTTCAGGTATGCAAGAAGTCAGGCGTGGCTGTAGGCGTTTATGTAAATGTAATAGAGAACCCAAGCTTCGAAGACATGACAAATCAGCCTGGTGGAGACTCAGGCGGTGTAGCTAACGCGCCAAAGGGATGGACACTCGTTCTTAACGGCAACACTTGCACAACTGCTGCTGAAATTTCTTCAAACGGTGTTGCTAATTGGTGTGCAATCAACAGCGGTGATCCTATCAGCGTAGATGACGGAACAGGCAACATCGTCACTCAGCAACCAACTGACGGAGCTAAACTTTGGGGTATATGGACAGCTGTAATACCTGACGTAGAGCTTTCACAGACTATTGAAGGCATGCCTGCAGGTAAATACATCCTTAGTGCAGACGTTATGGTTGAGCACAACTGGGCTGGCGACAACCTCACTACTCAGCGCTTGTTCGCCAACGGATATGTTCAAATGTTTGGTTCGGAAGAGGCTCATGCAATCAATCTCCCTGAGGATGCAAAGGCTGCTGCAGCTATAGACGCTGTAGCTGGAGAGAATTTGGACGTTCAACACCTGACTTACGCAAATTACACTTGTGAACCAGGCGATGCAACAACATCACTCCTCCGCCCTATGAGCGTTGAATTTGGTGTTGGCGAAGACGGAATCATCAATTTCGGTTTCCGCACAAACGCTGTCAACGTGAATGGATATGACCGTAACGACGGAGCAGAAAACTGCCGTGACGGACAGGGATGGTTCAAGGTTGACAACTTCCAGCTTTATTATGAGTCTGAAGAGATTCCTACATCTATCGGCGACGTAAAGAACAATGGTGTTCTCACTACTGTTACAGGTCGTGAACTTTACACATTGAACGGTGTTAAGGTTGCAAACCTCCAGAAAGGCATCAACATCGTCAAGAACGTTATGAGCGACGGAACAGTTAAGGTTACAAAGATTTTGGTCAAGTAAGATAACCGTACACATATTCATCGCTGACATCAGCAATGAATATATAATTCAACTTTAAGAGTGTGGCAAATGCTTCAAGGCATTTGCCACACTCCTTTTTTGTTCGCTGTAACATATTTGTAACATTACTGTAACACAGGTGAAATATCATAGACGTAATTTTGCAACGATTATTTTTAGCAGGAAACGGATTATAACTATTATCATCCTATAAAACTAAATTTATTTAATTTTAAAAAGTATGGAAACTATCTTTTTGGGAATAGTCATATTCCTGATTGTGCTGGCAGTATTCGATCTTGTTGTCGGTGTCAGCAATGATGCTGTGAATTTCATCAATTCTGCCATTGGCTCTAAGGCCGCTTCGTTCAGGATTGTTATTTTCACTGCAGCAATTGGAGTATTTGCCGGTGCAGCCCTGTCAAACGGCATGATGGACATTGCCCGTCACGGCGTGCTCAGTCCGTCTTATTACAGCTATTATGACGTGATGTGCATATTTCTTGCTGTAATGGTAACAGATGTGGTTCTGCTCGACGTGTTCAACTCATTGGGCATGCCTACGTCAACAACCGTATCAATGGTATTCGAGCTTCTTGGTGCAGCATTTGCACTTGCGCTAATGAAGATAGCTGGAGGAGCGTTGGATTCGGAAGGTCTGCCTCTGACTCTCAACGAGTTGCTGAATTCAGACAAGGCACTGTCTATGATTCTCGCCATATTCCTCTCTGTTGCCGTGGCGTTTTTGTTCGGAACTATAGTTCAATGGTTGTCAAGAATTGTTTTTACCTTCACTTACAACAAGAATGCAAGACTGAAGACATCCGTATTCGGAGGTATAGCGGTTACAAGCATCATTTGGTTCCTACTGATTAAAGGCCTTAAGGATTCAGCTGTAATGACACCTGAATTAAAGGCGTTCATCAATGAGCATACATGGACAGTACTTGCAGGAAGCTCCCTTTGCTTCACTGTGATAATGTTCCTTCTGAATCTGCTGAAGGTCAACATACTCCGTATAGTAGTCTTGCTGGGCACGCTCGCGCTCGCTATGGCTTTTGCCGGAAACGACCTTGTCAACTTCATCGGTGTGCCGCTTGCCGGTCTTGATTCATATATGGACTATGTGGCTAACGGAACTGGAGATCCGAAATCATTCATGATGCACTCGCTCAACGGCTCTGCCAAGACACCTTTCATATTCCTTTTTGTAGCCGGAGTCATTATGGTTTTAGCCCTCCTGTTCAGTAAAAAGGCCCACAACGTAGTGAAGACAAGCGTTGATTTGAGCCGTCAGGACGAAGGCGATGAAATGTTCGGTTCGTCAGCTGTTGCCCGCACGCTTGTTCGCACAAGCACTAGAATTGCAAATACAATAGCGCATATAGTACCTTCTCCAATAGCACGTTGGATAGATTCACGATTCAACATAGAGGAAGCAAAACTGCCTCAGGGAGCTGCGTTCGACCTTGTACGCGCATCTGTAAACCTTGTGCTTGCAGGTCTGCTGGTGGCATTAGGAACATCACTCAAGTTGCCTCTCTCCACTACATACGTAACATTCATGGTTGCCATGGGTGCGAGCTTGGCAGACAGGGCTTGGAGCCGCGAAAGTGCAGTGTTCCGCATCACGGGAGTGTTGTCGGTCATTGGAGGATGGTTCATCACTGCCGGAGTAGCTTTCGTTATAGCCTACATTGTAACTAACATCATGTATTTCGGCGGATTCTTCTGCATGGGCCTAATGATAGTTGTAGCTATTGCCATCCTTGTCAGAAGCAACATCAAGTATGCCAAGAAAGCTAAGGGTGGCGACGCTGACCCTGTATTCACGAAACTTGTCCGCTCAAGCGACAAGAATGATAATTGGGGCCTTCTCTGCCAGCACATTCGCCAAAGCACAGACATGTCTGTCAAATTCGTGGCAGACACATACAGGGGCATCACTGACGCTTTCTTCAGAGAGGAATACAGACGTCTGAAGCGCGCTGACAGCGAGATAAACGAGGCAAGGAAAGAATGGAAACGTCAGCGTCGTCGCGAAATCATAGGTATGCGCCGCATAGACCACATTCGTGCCGTAGAACGCAATACGTGGTTCTTCCTCGGCAGCAACTCGTGCGAACAGATGCTCTACTGCCTCAAGCGCATCAACGACCCAAGCATTGAGCACGTGGGTAACAACTTTACCCCTGTGTCCATGAGCCAGGCTGAACCGTTCATTGCAATGCGCGATGCAGTGCTGACGCTTTTCGAACGGACATCGCATATGCTTGCCGGCAACGAGATGGAAAACGCCGAACTGATACGCTCCGACAGTCAGGCTCTGCAGCTCACCCTGTCTAAGCACCGTAAGCGCGTACTCGACAAAATTCATGAAAACGGTGTAAACATGGAGTCGCAACTGGTCTATATAAATATCATACAGGAGTCTCAGCAGCTCTTGGGCACTTTGCGCCATTTGGTGCGCGGCGTATCAAAATTCCAGTCGGGGGAATGATGATTATTTGACTTGGAGGAACAGAACAATGATTTCTGTTCCTCTCTTTTTATATTTTTTACAATGAAAAACATCTGCAAAAAGCTTTTTTCACATGTATTTTGGTTACCGTTTATGCAACAAATTAAAAAAAAATGTTTTTCTTTGCATAAATATAATTACCAACTCTGTCTTCGCAAACAAAATGGCGATGAGAAAGCCTGCTTGCGAAGCAGGGAAAAGGAACCAAGTCTTTTACTTTTTTAATATCGGCATACACAAAAAAAATGAGAATTAAAGTTTTTACTGTTTTAGCCATGCTGCCCTGGATGGCTTCAGCCCAAACCCAATCACAGACTGATGTATTAGAAGCAATGAAGCAGGCAGACATGCTTCCGAAGATTCACGGAACCTTCAGAGGCAAGTATGAATATCAGCCAGAAATGGAGGCTGGACGCTTTGAAACGAGGAACGCCCGTGTAGGCATTGAGGGCAAGCTCCCGTTGCATTTGTCGTATAAACTGCAAGCGGACCTGTCTGATGAAGGCAAGATGAAGATGCTGGACGCGTATGCAAGCCTGAACCCATGGCGCACACTTAATATCACAGTAGGACAGATGAGAGTGCCGTTCACTATTGATGCTCACAGAGGACCAGGCAAACAGTTTTTCGCAAACCGCTCGTTCATTGCGAAACTTGTGGGCAATGTCAGGGACGTTGGCGCAAAGGTGGGGTATGAGTGGGAAGCACCGTTCAAAATCATTGCTGACGCGGGTGTGTTCGGCAGTTCGGGCATTGACGAAGCACAGAAGGATGCATGGCGCAGCGACTTGAACTATTCGGCAAGGATTCAGACATTTCCCCTCAAGAACGTGAATTTCACAGCAAGCGTCCAGCGATTCAGATGCAACAAGATAGAATGGGCGCATTATACATCGGTGGACTTCGGAGCATACTACTCAAACAAGCATGTTCACGTTGAAGGCGAATATTTGAGGAAACACTATGAAAACGGCATTTGTGATGATGTCAACTCGTTTAACTTCATGAGCATATACAGGCACAAGCTTAACAAATGCTTCTTCAACAGCATGTCGTACCTGCTGAGATGGGACTATATGGACAATCATGCAGACGGAAAGAGCCTATATCTCGACAGTGACGGAGAATGGGACGGCACATACCGGCTGAAGCCCAATCAGGCGAAAAGGCACAGGTTGACTGCGGGCTTGACGTTCCACCTCAAGGCTTCGCCTTTCAATGCGGAACTAAGACTTAATTACGAGAATTATTTTTACGACAGCGACATAGCGCCCAAGACTGCAGAACAGGACAAGGTGGTGGCAGAGCTGGTTGTAAATTTTTGATTATAGAAAAGGCAATAGCCCTGGCGGGGCATTCATCTTCTGAAAACGACATTTATCATGAAAAAGGATTTTATGCGTAAGGCCATAGACCTGGCGTTAGCAAACGTAAAGAATGGAGGCGGGCCGTTTGGCGCTGTCATAGTGAAAGACGGAGATATTGTGGCTACAGGCGTGAACCGTGTGACAGCAAGCAATGATCCGACGGCTCATGCGGAAGTGAATGCCATCAGAGCTGCTTGCCAGGCACTCGGCACTTTCACACTTGAAGGATGCGACATTTACTCCACGTGTGAGCCGTGCCCCATGTGTCTTGGAGCAATATATTGGGCGCACATAGACAGGCTGTATTATGCCTGTAACAAAATTGATGCGGCTGATGCAGGCTTTGATGATTCTTTCATCTATAAAGAACTTGAATTGCCGGCAGATGAAAGGCGTCTGAAAGCTGAAACACTTATTCCGGAAGAGGCAAAGCGAATTTTTGAAGAATGGAAGAACTGCGAAGATAAAAAAGAGTATTGACTAACTTAAAAAATATCTGATATAGAAAAATGGAAATAAAAGATTATATAGTAGAAAACGAGGAACGATTCATGAACGAATTGTTCAGCCTTATCAGAATACCGAGCATCAGTGCGCAACCAGAACATAAAGCAGACATGGCGGCATGTGCCGAGCGATGGAAGGAATTGCTAATCTCTGCCGGGGTTGATGAAGCTCATGTTATGCCGAGCGACGGCAACCCTATAGTTTTTGCGCAAAAACATGTAAGCGATGAAGCACAGACAGTGCTTGTTTATGCTCACTATGACGTTATGCCGCCCGATCCGCTTGAGCTGTGGACAACAGAGCCTTTTGAGCCTGTAGTGCGCGACGGACGTATTTGGGCACGCGGCGCAGACGACGACAAGGGACAGGCAATGATTCAAGTAAAGGCTTTTGAGTATCTTGTGCGCGAAAATTTGCTGAAGCATAATGTAAAGTTCATATTTGAAGGCGAAGAAGAAATTGGTTCCCCAAGCCTTAACGCCTTCATCGGCAAACATAAGGATTTGCTGAAGTCTGACGTCATACTCGTAAGCGACACAAGCATGCTTGGTGCAGACCTGCCTTCATTGACAACAGGACTGAGAGGTTTGGCTTATTGGGAAATAGAGGTGACCGGACCAAACCGTGATCTCCATTCTGGACATTTCGGTGGAGCGGTTGCCAATCCTATAAATACACTCTGCGAGATGATGGCGCAAGTTGTTGGAGAAGACGGACGCATCAGAATACCTCATTTCTATGACGACGTTGAAGATGTTCCTCAGCAAGAGCGCGACATGATTGCTCAGATACCTTTCGACGAAGAGAAGTACAAGTCAGCCATCGGAGTAAAGGAGCTCAAAGGCGAAAAGGGATATTCCACATTAGAGCGCAACAGTTGCCGCCCTTCATTCGACATTTGCGGTATATGGGGAGGCTATACCGGCGAGGGCGCAAAGACGGTTCTGCCATCAAAAGCATTTGCTAAAGTGTCATGCCGACTTGTGGCAAACCAAGACCATGAAGTTATATCACGCCTTTTCGTTGAATACATCAACAGCATAGCTCCCGACTATGTTAGTGTCAAGGTCACTCCAATGCAGGGCGGTCAAGGCTATGTATGCCCTATCAGCCTGCCAGCATACAAAGCTGCTGAAAAGGGATTCGCTAAGGCTTTCGGAAAACAACCTTTGGCAGTGCGCCGAGGCGGAAGCATTCCTATCATAAGCGACTTTGAAAGGATACTAGGAGTCAAGACTGTGCTTATGGGATTCGGGCTTGAAAGCGATGCCATTCATTCTCCAAACGAAAATTTCTCTCTCGACATATTCCGCCGAGGTATTGAGGCTGTAGTAG
>JAFTTD010000152.1 GCA_017466965.1 Bacteroidaceae bacterium | reverse complement strand
TACTGCAACTCATGTTTGATTTATTGAGGATATAATTTATGATGTTGACATGGTTTTGCTTATGACTGTAAATCCTGGTTTTGGTGGACAGAAATTCATTGAACATTCAATAGAAAAAGTTAAGGAATTGCGTAGGTTGATAGAACGACGAGGCTCTAAAGCATTGATTCAGGTTGATGGTGGAGTAAATGATGTGACTGGTAAGCGTTTGGCTGAAGCTGGTACAGATGTTCTTGTTGCTGGAAGTTATGTGTTTGGAGCGCCTGTGCCAGAAGAAAAAATCTCGCTTTTGAGAAATTTGTAGTATTCTTGTTTGTATTGCCGAATAGGTTTATTGATGAACTGGACAGCATACCCTTTAGTCCGTCTTGCCATTCTGTTTGTTTTTGGAATGGCAATGGCGGATTTTTTTGTTGGCTTAATTGAATGGGACAGGAGAGTGTTGCTGGCTCTTCTAAGTGTTGCTTTAATTGTAATGGGCTTGTCCTTTAGGATTAAGCAGAAGAAAAGAACTGCGTCTGTTTTCGGCATAGCTACTGCCATATTTTGCTTTTTGTTTGGTATGACTCTCTATATTGAGGAATACGATAGGGTGAAAGTTCGTGTTGAAGATAATGTTAATTTTCTTAGAGGTACTTTAGAGGATTTTCCTGTAAGTCATAGAAAAACATTGGGGCTGAACGTGAAGCGTAATGACGGCAGGATTTTTCATTTATATGTGCCAAAGCGTGATTCTGTTGCCGTTTCTGAACTTCATTTGGGAGATACGATAATAGCACGTCCTTTGCATGTTAAGTCAACCTGTTTGCATGATGTAGATATGGCAAGAACTAAAGAGGGGGATTCCTCTTTTTCATGGTATTCCGATTTTCTTTTCTATAATGGTATTTCTGCTACATGTTATGCTCCTTCGGGTTCGTATTGTTTTGTGAGGTCTGATTCTGAACTTTCTCTTGTTGCTCGTTTGCGATATATAGGTAAACATGCAGTTAAACTCTATGACGAAGCTGGTATGGACGGCGAAGGTGCTGCCATTGTGGAGGCAATGACTATAGGGGAAAAGAGTGGTTTGTCGAAATCATTGAAAGACAGTTATTCACGTGCAGGTGTGAGCCATGTGCTTGCCTTGTCAGGTTTTCATCTTACAGTTATTTATTTTCTTCTGAACATTTTGCTTCTTGGTAGGGCTACAATTCGTAAATGGCGTTGGATTTCCCGTATAGTGATAATTTTGTTCGTATGGGCATTCACTATTATGTCAGGTATGCCTCCTTCGCTTGTAAGATCTGCGCTAATGTGTTCCATTATGTTGCTGTCTTCTGTATTTGGATTGTCTGGAACATCTTTGGCTTCTTGTGCTTTTGCCGCATTGGTAATGCTTGTTTTCAATCCGCTGATGCTAATGGACGTTGGATTCCGTTTGTCGTTTATCTCTGTTGTTGGAATATGTCTTGTTGGAGTGCCCTTGTCTTTTGTGTTCGATACGCGTAACATACTGCTTAATAGTGTATGGGGAACCATTTCAATAACTATAGCATGCACTCTGTTTACAGCACCGTTAGTGGCATATCATTTCGGCTATTTCTCACTTTGTTCTTTGTTTTCAAATTTATTGGTGAGTCTTTTTGCTACAGCTATTCTTGCTGTTTCAGCTGTTTGGTGGATAGTATATCCTATGGCAGAGGTGAGAGGAGTTCTGACTAATGCGCTTGAATGGATTGCTGAAATGATGAACAGCATAGTGAAGTGGTTCGCGTCTTTTGATTATGCTGTTGTTGAATGGCATCCGTATTTGGTTGAGGTTGTTTTGTTTTATATTGCAGTTGTGTTCCTTGTTCACTTTGCATATAAACGAAAAAGCCGACAGCTTGTTTGGGGGCTTTCGGCTTTTGTATGTCAGTTAGCTTTTGCAGCATTTAGAAACTTGTTTTGATTTCCACAGGATTCATCAGTGAACTTCTCCATGAATCCAAAGAGTTGAACCATTCATTGACGGAGTGGTAACCTTTTTCTTCTTTGTCTGCGCAGAAGGTTACATAGTATTTCATTTGCTTTTTCCCTTTAGCGCCAATAACAAACAGATAGTTTAGCTCATCAGTATGTTGTTCCTTAATGAATTCTTCAGGTACATAAACAGCAAGGCCTACTGTCTCAGGAGGGAAGATTTCCTTCTTGCCCATTTCTGGATAGTCGCTGCCCCATGATGCTGCTATGCCGTTGTCCTTAGTGAAGCCTTGTGGCTCAGACCCTATTTTCTGAACTCCTGTGCAGAACGTTTCTTCGCCAAGAACTGAGTCAAAGCATATTCTGACTTCACATTCACGGTGCCCGCCGTATAGTATATAGTATTGGCGCATGTTCAGAACACTTGTATCTGCATTATTGCTCTTGTCTTTTGAAATTGCGTCAGCATTTTTCTTGCGCCATCCCATGTCCTTAACTTCTACTACTGTTCGTAAAGGGCCGGCTGCTATGATGCGCTGCCCTCTTAGTCTTACATCTGTCATGTTTTCAGGCGACTTGCCGTTCCAGTTCTTGAAACTGCCACACCCGATGCTGTTTCCAGACCATAAGACATCGTTCCCGTAGTCTTGCTTCATTTGTTCGGGAGTGGTGTAGAAATGAGTATCCTTTAGCTCAAGGCGATATAGCTTTTTGCCGTAAATGTCAATGTTTTGCCTGTGGTCAAAATACACTCTGAAAGCAGTTAGTTCCGATTCAAAAGCTGCACCGTGGTGGTATAAATCGCTGTAAATGTAGCTTTCGCCTGGTGCTTCGATACTGGTGATGAAAGGATGCTTGCCTTTCTTGTCGTCAAGCATCATGTCGGCATATACACGCGAAGGATATTTTTTTTGCTGTTCATTTGCTTTCAGTGTTATGTTGAATTTCTGTACTTCCTTTGCGCCGCTGTTAGTAAGGAAAACCAGTTCGTCAGCACAGAAGTCGCCGTCGAAATCATCTAGCTGACAAGGTATTTCCTCGCCGTTAAGAGTCACTATAGCCGACTTTACTGCGAAGTCCAGTTTTTTTATTTCGGAAAGAGATATAGTTACAGGTTCGTCAGTTTTCGGCTGGTTCCATTTGTTGCTGACAGTAACATTCAGGTCTCTGTGTTGCCCGAATGTTGGTAGGGAAAAAACTAAAGTTGAGATAAGTAGAAATGATTTCATAAGCTGATTATTCAAAATAGAATGACACTACAATCATTTTTGACCGACCGCTGTCAACAGAGTTTGTGAACACTATGTTGCTCTTGTCTGTCAAGTCACTTCTGTCTTTGTCTATGATGTTCATCAGACCATAACAGAATTTTATTTCAGGAATGAACTTGAAAAAAGGCAGATAGAAGTCACAGCCGAGACCTACTTCCAGATAGCAGTCAAACCTCTTCAGCAGCAACTCTTTCTGTTTCTTGATAGTTAAATCAAGCATAGGATTCACTCCGCACATTATGTACGGGCGGTAGTTGTTGAAACGCTCTGCTGCAAATTTTATGTCGATAGGCAATGAAACGTATGTTGATTTCATCGTCTGATGTTTCATTTCGCCGTTTAGCTGGTTGTGGAATGT
>JAFTTD010000151.1 GCA_017466965.1 Bacteroidaceae bacterium | reverse complement strand
TCTAAAAATATTACTTCTGAAACATTCGGAGCTTTTGACATCACTGTTGCAAACCTTGTTAATGCATGGGGATTCGGATTCAAGAACTTTGATAAAGTTACACCTGAAATTATTGACAGTTTGATTCCTTTGGTTGGCATGAACAATATATATATAGAAAACAACAAAGTTATCAAGAAAAATCCAAAAGTGAAGTTAGACTGTAGCGCTATAGCAAAGGGTTATGGAGTAGATGCCGTAGGAATTGAATTAGAAAAGTACGGAATTGAGAATTACATGGTAGAGAGTGGAGGTGAAATAAGAATTAAGGGTGTTAATCCAAACGGGACTAAATGGAAAGTAGGAATATCTAAACCAAATGAAGATTCTTTAGGCATAAATAAAGATATAATGCAAGTAATTAAAATGAGCAATGCCTCAATGGCAACATCTGGCAACTACAGAAACTTCTATACAAAAGATGGAAAAAAATATGCCCATACAATAGACCCAAGAACAGGGTATCCAATACAACACAATATTTTATCTGCAACCGTTATTGCTGAAGATTGCGCTACTGCAGACGCGTATGCAACAGCATTCATGGTACTTGGGAAGGACAGTTCTATAATTGTGCTAGAAAATCATCCAGAACTTAAAGCATATCTAATATGTTCCGAAGAAGGTGACAGTATTAGCATTTGGCATTCACCACACATGGACTTAGAGTAAAAGGATTAAAAAAATATCAAAACTGTTTCACAAAAAGCTCCCTCTGAAGGTTTAGTATAAAAACACTTTCAGAGGGAGCTTTTAACATTTAATATATTACTCTCAATGCTAACAGATAGTATAGTCTTAATCCTTTTTGAAGATTTTTGACTTTCTTAGTTGTTCAATGAACAGTTCACTTAGGCGTGAAGGATTTATATCATCGCCATTGGACTGTAACATCGTCACAGATTTGTAATATGAATACCCCATTGTAGTAGTTATTACACCTGCTGTTGCAGCCGATATTGTTCCACCAATAATAGAGCCTGCTCCAGGAATACACTTTAACAATCCTGAAACAACAGCACGTCCTGTTATAGTAGCACCAACAACACCCGCCGCACTTGAAACTAAAGTTGTAAGGAAAGCTTTATCACTATCTATTTTCATTATTTTACTAATAGAAGCTATCATTCCTATCTGAATAGGCGCAAGAACGGCGGCATCACTAAAAGGGATTGGCACAGCGCCAACTGTAACAGCAGAAGCGGCTGCTAATGCGATTACTTTGTCTATGGCTTTTTTAGTTACAACATTATTAACCTTTTGAGATGACGCCAAAGCAATCTTTGCAGCATCTGGTATTATTTGATATGTATGTTCAATTAGAGTATCAAGACCGAATGAAGGAACTGTTCCTATAGGTGTTGAATAAGGAAGAGCCAAAACTCTAATGACATTCGTTATATCTAAATCTTCATTCTTAACAGCTTTGTAAAAATCAAGATTAGAATCTACACTTTTTGTCATGACAACAACAACAGGTATATCCTTTGCCAATAAATTTATGAATTCAATTTCAGCCTCTTCTACTCTCTTTCCTTCATCACTTATGCAATACCACGCAAGATGAATCTGCTGGGATATTTCAACATGCTTTCGTTTCTTAATTTCAGCATGAAGCTCTGCTGCCATCTGTCTGTATGTGGACAATTCAAATCCCTTCGTATCAAATATATGAACAGGCTCACCATCTTTTGAATACTCCTTCATACCAGATGTTACGGGATGCCCTACTCCAGTTTCTGCTAAATCACCATTAAAAACAGCATTTACAAGTGTACTTTTTCCTACACCTGTTTTTCCTGCTATAATGATATTCGCATGACCAATGTTTCTGATAGCCTCATCTATCAACTCCTTGAAATTTATGCTGTCAGAACTCTTGTTCAAGTTTGTAATATTCTTAACAACAGTAGAGTCAGATACCGACTTGACACCTTTGAGCAAATCCCATAATTTCATTGGCTGTGGCTTTACATATTAATCTAATAATCAACTATTATTTCACTTTAACCTTTGACGCTAGTGATTTACATTTATTGCGCAAATCATCCAAAGACGCATCATTTGAATCATAACAAACAACAACACCCATTCTTCTTCCTACATGCGCAACTGGTTTACCGAAAATCCTCAAATATGTATTTGTAGCAGAACACACATCTTCCATTCCTTCATAATCAGGAGTTTCACTTTCCACTTCAGAGAGGATTACAGCGCTTGCACCTTTTCTTTCTTGAGTGATTTCAGGAATAGGAAGACCAAGAACAGCACGACAATGAAGTTCAAATTCAGAAAGATTCTGTGTTCCTGCTAATGTAACCATTCCTGTATCATGCGGACGTGGCGACAATTCTGAAAAATAGACACCTTCTGTATCACTAAGGAAAAACTCTACCCCCCAAATACCTGCTCCTGTAAGAGCTTCTGTAACTGCAGCAGCCATACGTTGTGCTTCTACTAATTGCTCTGATTTAACAGGTGCTGGCTGGAAACTTTCACGATAATCTCCACCTTTCTGGACATGTCCTATAGGCTGACAGAAGAGCGTTGGTCCATTTTCCTGTGTTACAGTCAAGAGAGTTATTTCACTATCAAACTTTATGAATTGTTCTACGATTACCTCTTTAATATCACCACGAGCTCCTTGTGCAGCACACTTCCATGCGTCTTCAAGTTCTGCAGGTGAATCCACCTTGCTTTGTCCATGTCCGCTACTACTCATAAGAGGTTTCACTATAAAAGGATAACCTATTTGATTAGCAGCTTCCACAAACTCTTCGTATGTTGATGCATATCTATACTCGGCTGTTTTTAGGCCTAATTGCGTGTGTGCTAATTCACGAATTTCCTTTCTGTTCATCGTGAAATTTACAGCTCTTGCACTTGGCACTACTTTTATACCCATATTTTCACATTCATAAAGCTTTTCTGTGCGAATAGCTTCTATTTCAGGTACAATTATATCCGGATTGTGTTTTCTGACTGCAGACATGAGCGCATCTCCATCAAGCATGGAGAATACTTCACATTCATCAGCAACTTGCATTGCAGGCGCACCTTTATATGAATCACATGCTACAACATATTGTCCTTTTCTCTTACAAGCTATGACGAATTCTTTTCCAAGTTCGCCTGAGCCAAGAAGCATTATTTTCTTCATTTTATAAATATCTTTATGTAATTAATCTATTTTTGCAATCTTCTTATTGATGTTCATTACGAAGCAAATCGTTTACAGTTTTTACAGGATTAAAAGTTGACAATGGTACTTCCACGAATATTGTATTCCAATCGCTCATGGCGCCATTCCATAATCCAGGGAGTTCAAGAGCCTTAAGTTCTTTACCGTCTTTACTCTTTGAAGAGATGAATCCTGTTTGAGGATCAACATATTTAGTCAAATCAAACTTGTCTCCTTTGTAGTCACGTACTCCACACACCAAATCAACAGGATTAAAATGTGTTCCGGATTTAAACATTTCTACATATTCCGAATTTGATTTGTCAATCTGTGAACTTTCAAGAATCTGCGGTGAATATGTTCCATCTGAATTATAAGCGATAAATGGTCCGCCACCTGGTTCACCTGAATTCCTAACCATTCCACAAACTCTAACCGGACGATTTAATTTTTTCTTCAGATAGATTGCTAATTCAGAATCCTCAAGATGTTTCAGTTGTGGATTTCTACAACACAGTGTGTCATGCATAAAATGAATCATTTCCTCTAAGTCTGAATGACTATACGTTCCGGAGTTCAACAATCGAATATAACTAAAAATCTGTTCTTGAACACTAACTAAAACACCTGCTATGAGCTGTTTATTCTTAATCGTATCACCCTTTAATTTATCAGGTACTACATTGTCTATATTCTTAACAAAAACAACATCAGCATCAAGATCATTAAGATTCTCTATCAACGCACCATGACCTCCTGGACGGAATAAAATTTTACCATCATTAGTTCTGAAAGGCTCATTTTCAGATGTTGCAGCAACAGTATCTGTACTTGATTTCTGTTCAGAAAATGACACTGTATATTCCACATTATATTCTTTTGAATATTTTTCTACCTTTTGTTCTACTTTTTGTTTAAAGAGCTCCTTGTGTTCAGGCGAAACTGTAAAATGAACATTTACCTTTCCGTCCGTAGAAGCGGCATAGAGAGCACCTTCTACAAGATGTTCTTCAAGCGGAGTTCTGTTTCCGTCTGAATATGAATGAAATTTCAAAAGTCCTTTAGGCAAGTTACCATAATTAAGTCCTTCAGAAGACAACAAGTTTCTAACAACAGCTTTCTTCTCTCCTGATTCTACAAGTTCAGAAACACTCCTACCATTGTTCTTTATACATACTTCATTAAGTTCATCATAGAAGGCAAAAGAACAGATATTGCTGAAGAATGTAGAAATAAAAGCAGGAGTTTCTGCACAATTATCACTGTCTGCATATTCAAACAAATCTTTGAACATTCTGCTTGCAGCTCCGGATGCCGGGACAAACTTTAGCACCTTTTTGTTTTTTGTCAAATAATCATTCCAAGCATCAAGATAGTTTTCTATTTCTTCATCTTTCGGAAGCATAATTCCTTTTCCTACAGATGCAGTTGCAAATAACTTAAGAAAAGGGAAACCTGTCTTAAAGTTCTCTAGCTGCTTGTTGAATTTTTCTTCAGAAATGCCTTTCAAGGCAATGACTTCTTTGTCTTTTTGTGTTAGCATATTGTTATTTGAATAATTATGATTCAGTAATAAAGTG
>JAFTTD010000150.1 GCA_017466965.1 Bacteroidaceae bacterium | reverse complement strand
TGCTTATAAACGTTTGGTGCTAATGTTATATGATTTCTTATAAAGGTTTGTTAAGCTTTAATTTATCATATTAGAACATGAAAAGAATATTATTTATGGCTGTCATGTATTTTTCTGCTTTAGTCGTGACAGATGGCTTCTGCTATTGATTATCTCATAGAAGACAAAGCCGATATTGCTCCTTATTGGTATGTTCGCCATGGCATGGACGACAGAGACACTTCGTTTGCTGTTGAAACAGTGCTTTTCTATGCTGTTAGAACTAATAAAAAGATTGAGGATTCGGACACTGGCTTTGCATGGCTTAAGCCTCACAGCGGCAATTACGACGTACAGGAAGCTTATTCGTGGCTAAGGAAAATGATTGCCAAGTGATGACAAACAATTATTGGATTCCTGGTATTGGAGTATTACATAATTATTCAAATTTCGCAAGTAGAGGAAGTTGAGTTTGCGAAACTAAAAATACTAAAAAAGGAAGCTGTGAGAACACAACCTCCTTTATATTTGAAATACTTTTATTCTGCCATTACTGAACTGTTGCTGCAGGAACGCTTTCTGCTGGTGCAGTTTCAGCAGGTGCGCCTTCTGTAGCAGCTTCGCCATCTTCACTGTCCTTCTGCGCTTCGCCAATGAGTTCCATGAACTGGTCGAGCTTAGGAGTGATGATAATCTGAGTGCGGCGGTTGCGCTGTTTGCCCAGTTCTGTGTCGTTGTCAGTGATAGGGTTGTATTCACCTCTACCGGCAGCTGTCAGACGCTTAGGGTCAACTCCGTACTGAGTCTGAAGAGCCTGAACTACTGATGATGCACGAAGAGCTGAGAGGTCCCAGTTGTTACGGATGTTAGTACGTGAGATAGGCACATTGTCTGTGTTTCCTTCAACGAGAACTTCATAATCATCGTAGTCAGTGATGATCTTAGCAATTTTGCTGAGAGTTTCGCCTGCACGGTCGTTGATTTCATAGCTTCCTGAATTGTAGAGCATATTGTCGTTGAGGGAAATATACACAACTCCCTTGAGCACTTTGATATCTACTTCCTTGAGTTCCTCACGGCTGAGTGAACGTGTAAGGTTGTTTGTCAGTACTACATTGAGTGAGTCAGACTTTGACTTGGCATCAACAAGCTGCTTGATGTATCTGTTTGACGCATTGATTTCATCAACGAGCTTTGAAATGTTGATATTGCCCTGCTGGTTCTGTGCAAGGCTCTGGTCAAGAGTTTTCTTCAAGTCCTCGTATGAAGCCTTTGCATCAGTATGCAATCTCTGTGCGTCTCTGAGTCTTGACTGCAGGTTCTTTGAATCTGCACGACATTCAGCGAGCTGCACTTCAGTCTGCTGCAGATTGTTCTTGAGTTCGTCATATTTCTGACGTGATTCTTTCAGGCTTGTCTTAAGTTTTCCGTTTTCAGCTTGCAGAGCCTCAATCTGCTTTTTGCTACATCCTGTCATAAGGATAAGACTTGCCAAGAGTGGCAAAAAATAGAATTTGATTTTCATAAATTTCTGATTTTAAAAATAGATTCTCCCTAATTTATTTGATATAGATTCACTTTATCATCGCGCAATTTACAAATTATTATTCATAAACATCAGGTACGCTACACTTTCATTGTGTTAATTGTGAATATTTAACACTTTAAGATGGTTTTTGGTAAAAAGGAGAGGGAATTAAGGGGAAAAGTTAAGGAGTTCGGGAGGATTCGGAGTAATCGGAGGATTCAGAATAATCGGAATAATCGGAGTAATCGGAATGACGCTCACAAGAAAATTCGGTAGTGCTTTCTGAACTCCTTGAAGTAACTCAAAAACTTATAAACTCGAAAACTTATAAACTCAAATACGCCTCTTAACCTAAAAAACAAATCTTTTGGCGAATTCCCAAATTATAATGCCTGCAGTGGTTGAGACATTGAGTGAATGTTTTGTTCCGAACTGCGGTATTTCTATACACCCGTCGCTCATGTTTACCACACTCTGCTGCACTCCCTTCACTTCATTTCCCATTATGATGGCATATTTCTTGTTTTTGTCTAATGTCATGTCCTGCAGCATCGTGCTTCCTTCAACCTGCTCTATTGACAAAACTGTGTATCCGTCGGCATGAAGTGACTCTACGGCTTCAGGAGTTGTCTTAAAATGCTTCCATTCCACTGTATCTTCGGCTCCGAGAGCTGTTTTGTGGATTTCCGGATGTGGAGGCACTGCTGTTATTCCGCAGAGGTATATTCCGGCAACTCTGAACGCATCGGCAGTACGGAATACCGAACCTACATTATACATGCTTCTCACTTCATCAAGCACTACAATAAGCGGTATTTTGTCACTCTGCTTGAACTCCTCAGCCGTCATGCGGTTGAGTTCGGTTATCTTTAGTTTTCTCATTTTATGAAAGATTTTTTTATGAATTCAAACATCCGGATATGTTTTGGAATATTTTAAGTCCGAATTCATGTGCCTTGGCAATGGCAAAATCAAAAACATCTGCCTGCAATGTTTCGTAAGCTGCCCATGCTGTATCTGCCGAAAAGAAGTAGAACTCAATAGGAATACCATGCTCAGAAGGTTGCAGATGTCTTACAAGCAATGTCATTTCTGAATTAACCCTCGGATTGTTCTGAAGGTATCTTAGCATATAACGGCGAAACATAGTGAAATTCGTTAACTCTTCAGGATTATCTGCATCGCTGACAAGATTGTCTGCCTTATATGCCTTCAGTTCCTTGTCGGTAAGAAACTTCACGCTGCTCATATCTATGTTGAGATGACGCTTTACACGACGTCCGCCACTCTCAAACATTCCTCGCCAGTTGACAAAAGCTTCGCTCACGAGAGTATAAGGCGGAACGGTAGAAATGGTCTTGTCCCAATTCCTTACCTTAACAGTTGTCAGATTCACTTCAAACACCATTCCGTCCACTCCATGCTTAGGCATTGAAATCCAGTCGCCAGGACGCAACATATCATTTGCCGACAGCTGTATTCCTGACACCAAGACCATAATTGAATCCTTGAACACGAGCATCAGCACTGTTGCTGCTGCTCCCAATCCCACAAAGAGATCAAAAGGCGACTTGCCTATGACAACACTGAAAATAAGTATTACTCCAAGAAAAATAATTATCACCTGCAACATCTGGAACACACCCTTCAAAGGGCTTTTGCGCTCCACATTCCTTCTTTCGCTCAGTTCATAAAGGGCACTGATGAATCCTGTAGCAATCCTTAAAGATGTGGCAATAATGTAAATTTCAGCTAATTTACTTACAATAGACAAAAGGAAAGGCTTTCCGTCAAGAGCGAACGGAACAAGCAAATATGCGACGACAGCAGGCACTATGCTGCAGAGATTTCTCAACTGCTTATTGCTGAACACAATGTCATCCCACTTTGCATTAGTGTGATTTGTAAGTTTTCTGACAACCGGAACTATAACCTTGCTGCATAATAAACCAGACAACCACGATATGGCAACAACAATAATAATAGCTATGACATATCCTATCCAGCCTTTATTATCACCGCTCCATCCGAGTGTCTCCAAAACACTCAAAATATATTCATTAAGCCATTCCATCTGTAGGGGGATATAATTATGAATAAGGAGTTCAGAAGTTCAGGAGTTTAGGAGTTCAGACGGCACCTTATTACCTTATTATAGGAAGTTCAGGAGTTCGAACTCCTGAAAGTAACTTAAGAACTCAAAAACTTAAGAACTCAAAAACTTAATTCTGAACTCCTTTATTTTTACTTCAAATCTGCTCCGATGTCGCTGCGGAAGTATTTCTTGTTAAAATTAATCTTTTGAGCTTCTCCAAACGATTTGGCAAGAGCTTCTGCCTTGTCCTTTCCGTATGAGCTTACAGCTATAACACGTCCTCCGTTAGTGACTACCTTTCCGTCCTTCATAGCTGTTCCTGCATGGAACACAATGCTTCCGTCAACATTCTCAATACCCGATATTTCAAATCCTTTTTCGTATGCTTCTGGGTATCCGCCTGAAACGAGCATGACACATACAGCCGCACGCTCATCAAATTCAATAGTCCGTTCGTTAAGATTGCCTTCAGCCACTCCTTCCAACAAATCTACAAGGTCGCTCTTAATGCGAAGCATCACACTCTCTGTTTCCGGATCACCCATACGCACATTGTATTCAATAACCATTGGGTCGCCGGCCTTTGCGCAAGAATAGTCTGCATTGACATTTATAAGACCAAAGAATATGAATCCCTTGTATTCAATACCTTCGGCTGCAAGTCCTTCTACTGTTGGACGAATGATGCGGTCTTCCACCTTCTTCATCCATTCAGCATCTGCAAACGGAACAGGAGTAACGCTACCCATACCGCCTGTATTAAGTCCTGTATCACCCTCCCCTATTCTCTTGTAGTCTTTAGCTTCTGGCAATATCTTGTAGTTCTTACCGTCTGTAAGAACAAATACAGAACATTCTATACCACTCAGAAATTCTTCAATGACAACAGTTGCACTGGCATTGCCAAACATTCCTCCGAGCATATCCTTGAATTCTTTCTTGGCCTCTTCCAATGTAGGAACTATAAGTACGCCCTTGCCTGCACACAGACCATCAGCCTTAAGCACGTATGGAGCCTTCAATGTTTCAAGGAACTTCAGTCCCTCTTCCATGTTAGTGCCATTAAAGCTCTTGTATGCAGCAGTAGGTATGCCATGACGCTCCATGAAACTCTTAGCGAAATCCTTGCTTCCTTCAAGAACAGCACCCTGCTTTGAAGGTCCGATAACAGGAATGTTCTTCAGTGCTTCATCCTGCTTGAAGAAATCATAGACGCCTTTTACCAGCGGATCTTCAGGTCCTACAACAACCATATCAATGCTGTTATCAATGCAGAATGTCTTGATAGCATCAAAATCATCAGCCTTGATGTTAACATTCTCGCCTACATTTGATGTTCCCGCATTTCCAGGAGCAATAAAAAGTTTCTCTATCTATGGGCTCTGAGCTATTTTCCATGCCAAAGCATGCTCACGACCGCCACTTCCTAACAATAGTAATTTCATATTATTATATTATTAAATTATTTTCTTTTTCTAAAGGCTTATAAATATGAAAGCCCGCTATCATTTCAATGTTTTTGTTCTTTACTTCAAAAAGTCATCAAAATATCTGCTTATATGTTCGTGCAGATGAACTCTGTCAACACCAACCATATTATGCTCATGTCCTGGATAAATGAAAAAGTCAGGATGTGTGCCTGCACTGATGCAAGCCTCCAGGAACGACAGACTGTGCTGAGGAACACACACAGGGTCATTACCTCCATGAATAATCATCAGTCTGCCTTTCAGATTGCCAGCCTTGCCAAGCAATGACGCATTCTTATATCCTTCTGGATTAGACTGCGGAGTATCCATATATCTTTCGCCATACATTACTTCGTAATACTTCCAGTCTATGACAGGACCACCGGCAACACCAACTTTGAACACATCTGGATATGTTGTCATTAGACTTGCGGTCATGAATCCACCAAAACTCCATCCGTGCACTCCAAGCCGGTTTCCGTCAACGTATGGCAGACTCTTAAGATATTCTACACCTTTCATCTGGTCTTTCATTTCTTCCACTCCAAGATTACGGAATGTAGCTTGCTCAAATTCAAGTCCGCGATGTTCGCTGCCACGGTTATCAAGACAGAACATAACATATCCTTTCTGAGCCATCCATACATCCCATCCGCGTACGCCCCAATTTCTTGAAGCGTCAACATTATGTGCATGAGGACCACCGTAAACATATACTATGGCAGGATACTTCTTCGCAGGGTCAAAATCCGTAGGAAACAAAATTCTGTAGTAAAGATCTGTCTTTCCATCTGCAGCCTTTATAGTGCCAACTTTCATTTCAGGCACTTTGTATTCAGCCCATGGATTTGGAGCAGAAAAAATATTCACACTCTTCCCATTCACAGTGTTCACTATCTCAGCATCATTAGTGATTTCTGGAGAAGAATACATATCAACAACGTATTCGCCTGATTCTGACAAAGCAGGTCTATGCCATCCCTTCTGTGAGCCTACAGCTGTTCTTTTTCCTTTCATATCCACACTCCATACAGCCTGGCCTATAAGGTCTGACTCGTTGCTTGTATAAACAATGGTTTTCTTCTTTGTATTGAATCCAAGCATGCTTATAACCTCAAAATCACCGTCTGTGAGCTTTTTCAAAAGAGTGCCGTCAACAGAGTAAAGATACAAATGGTTATAACCTTCGTTTCTGCTCTGATAAATGAACTTCTGATCGTCCCAAGGCAAGAAGACTATAGGATTTGAAGGTTCAACATATTTCTGGTTCTTTTCTTCAAACAGCACTCCATTCTTATTTCCTGTCTGGGCATCGTATGAAACCAGCATGGCATGATTCTGGTCACGATTAAGCTCAATCATATATACAGTCTTTGAATCAGGGCTCCATGATATGTTTGTAAAATATCTGTCAGTAGGGTCGCCAGCCTGAAGATAGATAGTCTTATCCGAATCAACATCATATATTCCTACTGTCACTTTATGGCTATTCTCTCCTGCCATAGGATATTTGTCGGGAACAAGAGATGCACAACGAGTGGAAATATCAACTTGAGGATAAGTGGCTACCATTGACTGGTCCATGCGATAGAAAGCGAGCTTTTTTCCGTCAGGACTCCAGTAAGTGCCCTTCATTATTCCGAATTCATTACGATGGACAGCTTCGCCATACACAATGTCTATGCTGCCGTCATTGCTTATCTGGAAAGTCTTTCCGTCAGCATTAGTGACAAACAGATTATAATCCTTGGTATAGGCAAGATTCCGGCTCATCTCGTTCCAATCCTGGTTCTGTGCACCAGGCTGCACAGGCTGACGCCACACTTCCTTTGTCTTCCAGTCAAGAATGATTTGCTCACCTTTTGATTTGAACATCAACAAAGTTTTACCTTTATAAGGAAAAGACACATTATACAAATGCTGAAGAACACGAGAACCCATTATTCCGTTTATATAGTCCAAACTGAATAGAGGTGACTTTTCGCCATTTTTCTTGTTGATGATGCTGCATTTGTCTATGTCCAGCTCAACACATTCATCGCCCCACCATTTAGTGTAGATAGTCTTAGGCGACAAATTTCTGTAAGTACTGCCCCCTGGAATCAAATCATCGAGAGTAAAAAGTTTTGTTCCTTGTGCCATTGCAAACATTGAAAAAGCCATGAATGATGCAGCCATGGCAAATCTTATTTTTTTCATTACATTTATACTTTTATCATATTTATTCTGCAAATATACATAATTTCAACCTCTTTAGCATTATTGCAATAAGAATTATTTAAGTTAGCAAGGATGAAGGAATTATAAAGAATTAAACTTTTCCGCGCTGAAGTAATTAAAAATAAAAGAAATGAAAGAACATCTTTATAAGCATTATGTTACAGGTTTAAAAATAAATAATTATCTTTGTAATAATAAATATCATGTTAAACAATTGATATGAATCTTTCAACACTCATAAAACAATATTTTTCTACATCAAATTATGACATAACCATTGATGTCTTTGATGAAAAAAATATTTACAATGTCTTTCAACGTGTTATAAATGTACTTACACAACATATAGACATTGAAATAACTGTATTACAAGCTATGAGTTATTGTTTTTATGAAATGTTGGATAATGTTCTTACTCATTCCGGAAAAGAAATGGGAACTGTGATTACTCAGTATGTTCCTTCGAAACATATTTTAAGTTTTTTAGTTGCTGATGATGGTATAGGTATTAAAACGTCATTATCTGAAAATGAAAAATACATTGAAATATCTGAAATAGACGCACTTAAAATTTGTATAAAAGATAGTATAACCGATGGAAAAGGTATGGGATTTGGTCTATATTCAACATCACTACTTGCTCGCGATGCAGGATTAAAATTTGAAATCCGTTCTGGTGATCATTCAATGCTTGTAGAAAATGGCACAGAACTAATAACAGAAAGTGATTTTTGGCAAGGTACTATCGTTTATTTGCAACTTTATACAAATAAAGAAATTAATCCTGCTGAAGTTGTTGCTAATCGTACTAATATAGTGACACAATATAATGAAACATTCTTAAAAGATAATGAATTAGAAGAATTATGGTAACATTCAATTTTAGAGAATATGGTGAAAATTTAGGTACACGTCCTTTGGGAAAACGTGTACGTGAACATTTACTTCCTTTGATAGAACAAAACGATTGTGTTGTACTCGATTTTACAGGTGTAAATGTTGTTAGCAATTCATTTGCTGACGAATGCATTGCTAAATTGTTACTAATAATGCCTTTATCAGAATTAAAGAGTCGTACTACTTTCAGAGGACTTAATCATATTGCTTCAGAAAGTGTACTAACAGCTCTAAGACGAAGACATATGACTATTATATGAATTTCAAAATAACACACATTAGGTTACAAATATAATTTTTTATTCTTTCTCTCTGTCCCAACAAAATAATTTGTCAGGGACTTTTTTTATAATACAAAAGACTCATTATTTTCATAAATAAGCTCATAGAAAAAAGCTATTTGCAACTGTAAAATCATTGACGTATATTTGCAGTGGAAATGAACAAAGAGTGTTCATGAAGTGTTATAGAAATTGAATTACGAACCTTTTAAATTATATGAATTATGGCAGTAAAATTTTATAAGTGCGCTCATTGTGGTAATGTAGTAGAGAAATTAGTTGACTCTGGTGTACCTTTGGTATGTTGTGGCCAAAAAATGGAAGAGCTTGTTCCTAACACTGTTGATGCAAGTGGTGAAAAGCATATTCCTGAAGTTACATGCATTGATGAATGCAAGATGAAGATTGAAGTGGGCAGTGTTCCGCATCCTATGTTGCCAGAACATCATATCTCGTTCGTTTTTGTTGAAACAGAAAACGGCGGTGTGCATGTGAACCTGAAAGACAAGCCTGAAGCTATCGTTTGCACTGGTCATGACAAACCAGTGGCTGTATATGAATACTGCAATTTGCATGGATTGTGGAAAAAGGATCTGAATAATCCTTCATGCTGCTGCAAAGGATAGTATAGTTTTTATGAAAAACAAACCTCTGACAGATTACTTATAGTTTTTAATGAACAACGAGCCTGCGTTTTATAATAAATGAGGGCTCGTTTGTTTTTAAATGCAGGCTCGTTGATATTTCTTTTCCATTGCAAAGGCTTATGTTCAGTTTCTTTTTGAAAGTTGCATGACGCAATAATGCCTACTACCCTTTTCGCTTATTATTATTTATATATCCTTTTTTAATTTTTAAATTTATATGATAATAATAATAGGCTGTCGAAACTGTAGAAAAGATTTTTCTGATTTATTTGTTTTTTAAGTTATTGTTTAGAGGTGTTTATTCATCAACAATGTTTTGAACATGTTTTTTATGTATAATTTATTGTAAATCAGATGTGTTTTTGTTTTTATCAACAATATGTTCAAAACTTGCCATGTAGATATTTTATAATAAAAAAACCTGTTATTATCTGTGTTAATCTCTGTAAAAAGATATTTGGAAAATAATGCTAATTATATTTGGTTGTTATTTTTTTATTTTGGTATAGATGTTTTTCTTTAAAATGCAAGATGAATTTATTGAAAAGTATTGACAACATATTAACATACTTATGAATGTTGTTATGTGTTGTTTTCAACAATGATGGTTGATAAGTATGTATGCATTTTTTATGATTGGCGTTTTTCTTTTATTGATTTTGCCACTGTATATGCTGTTGTCCAAGCTGCCTGAAAGTTGAATCCGCCTGTAATTGCATCAATATCAAGTACTTCGCCTGCAAAGTAGAGATTTGGTATGCTTTTGCTTTCAAGTGTGTTGCTGTTTACTGATTCTAAACTGATTCCTCCGCATGTTACGAATTCTTCTTTGAATGCGCTTCGTCCGTCTATATGATATATGTCGTTGACAAGTGTGTTTATAAGTTTGTTTATATTTTTCTTTCCAAGTTCATTCCAGCGTTTGTTTTCATCTATGGATGTCTTTTCTATAAGGTAGTTCCAAAGTCTTGACGGTAGGTTGTATGGTCTTATTGATGAAACTTTCTTACTTGGGTTTTCTTCTATAATTCTCGTTATTTCTTCAGCTGTCTGTTCTGAGTTGACTATTCCTGTCCAGTTTATTGAAATGTCTGTCTTATAATTGTTTTCATATAGGAAACGTGCGGAATATGAGGAGAGTTTAAGTATTGCCGGTCCGCTCATTCCCCAGTGTGTTATAAGCGTTGGTCCCTGGCTGCGGAATTTAGTTGCTGGTATTGATGCTATGGTGTTTTCAACAACTGTTCCCATAAGTTCACGTAGTTATTGACATTTGATGTTGAAAGTGAATAATGAAGGTACTGGCTGTATTATTTTGTGTCCAAGTCTTTCCATCCATTCCAGGCCTTCCTTTTTAGGACTTCCGCCTGTTGTTATGGCTATTGTATCATATGTTTTTGTTTCTTCTTTGCCCGATGCAGTCTTTACGCGTAGTGTTATTCTGTTGTCAGCAGTTTCTGCTGTATTGTCTTCTATGCTTACCTTACACTCTTTTCTGATGTTTATTTTCATCTTTGAAGCCTGTGAAAGGAAGCAGTTTATGATGCTGTGTGAATCTTGCGACTTAGGGAACACACAGTTGTCATCTTGTGTGACGAGGTCAACTCCGTTTTCTTCAAACCATCTGTATGCATCCTGATGATTGAACACTTTGAAAAGCCTTATCATAAGTTTTTCACCGCGAGGATATGCGTATTTCAGGTCGCGTATGCCATTGAATGAGTTAGTTACATTACATCTTCCTCCTCCTGAAATTTCAACTTTGGCAAGCACTCTTTTGCTCTTCTCGTATATTGTTATTTCAGCTTCTGGCATCATTTTTTTAAGATTGATGGCAAGGAAGAATCCTGCAGCCCCTGCTCCTATTATGGCTATTTGCATTTTGTAGATATTTTTTAGATGGTGTAGATATTGAAGATATATGTTGATAACGTCAATTGTTCATGTAGTATTTATAGAAATAAAACAACCGTTATCCTTTGTTTTTCCACTTGAAATCAGTGTTTTGTTATAATCAGGATAACGGTTGCAGTACTTTCATTCTGGTTGTTGATAACTATGTGGATTTTTATTTTCCTTCATTATCAAAGTGATTCTAACATTCGTTTCAGAACCACTGTAGCCGATATTTCTCGGTTTGCAGCTTCAGGAATTACAAGCGATGTAGGTGCTTCAATAACATCATCGGTAACAATCATGTTTCTTCTCACTGGCAGACAGTGCATGAAGAATGCGTTGTTTGTTACTGCCATTTGTCGCTGGCTCACAGTCCAGTCCATGTCGGTAGAAAGTATCTTGCCGTAATCATCGGGGTTTGTAACTCCCGGACAGCTCCAGTTCTTTGCATAGATGAAGTCAGCTCCTTCAAAAGCTTTCATCTGGTCGTATTCCACTCGTGCGTTTCCGGCAAACATAGGGTCGAGTTCGTAGCCATGAGGGTGAGTTATTACGAAATCAACATCTGCAGCGTTCATCCATTGTGCGAAAGAATTAGGTACGGCTTGCGGAAGCGCCTTAGGATGCGGTGCCCATGTGAGTACCACCTTCGGACGCTGGCTGCGTTTGTATTCTTCTATTGTAATAAGGTCGGCAAAGCTTTGCAGCGGATGTACTGTTGCGCTTTCCATGAAGAATACGGGACGTCCTGAGTATTTTATGAACTGGTTAAGAATCTTTTCTTCATAGTCATCCTTACGGCTTTCGAATGTAGCGAAGGAGCGTACGCCTATTATGTCGCAATAGCTTCCCATGACAGGTATAGCTTCGAGCAAATGTTCACTCTTGTCGCTGTTCATAATCACTCCGCGTTCGGTCTCAAGTTTCCATGCTCCTTGGTTTACATCAAGAACAATAACGTTCATGCCGAGGTTCATGGCTGCTTTCTGTGTGCTGAGTCGTGTACGCAGGCTGTTGTTGAAGAATATGAGCAATGCAGTCTTGTTCTTTCCGAGTTCATTGTATTTGAATCGGTCCTTCTTTATTTCAAAAGCTTCCTGAAGAGCTTTGTTCAGGTCGCCTAAATCACTGACGTGTTGAAAAACTTTCATATTTTATAAATTATAAATGAGGGAATGACAAAATGATAGTTTATTTTCGTTTTGACACACCCTCGAATAATGTTTTACCTGCTTATATTTATTTCTTTTTCTTCTTTTTCTTTGCGAATTCGTTGTAGAACGGAGTGTCTATTACTTGTCCTTCAAAGAATTTAGCCCATTCAGGTTTTCCTTTTTCACTCTTGTCTGAATGGCGTTCTTCAGCTGCTGAACGTCCCTTCTTTCTTACTTTAGCAAACGGATCTTCTTTCTTTGATTTTTTTTCTCTGCTGCTTTTTCTTTCGTAAGAGTCATTGCTGCGTTCGCTTCTGCGTCTGCCTGATTCTCTTTTTGACGAACTTCCGCTTCCTGATTCCTGAGAATTGTTTGTAACTTCAATATTGATTTTTCTTCCGTCGAAATCTTCATTGCGGAGACTTGAGATAACAATGTCTGCTTGGTTTCAAGAACCTCAAAGAATGAGAAGTTCTTCATAAGGTCTATTCTTCCGAAATCTACGCGCTTGCCCTTGCATAGTCTGTTGACGAGTCCCATAAGTTCGCGTGCATGGAGGTGGTCCATTTTTCCAAGATTGATGAAGAGTCGTTTGTATCCAGGCTCAGCCTTTCTTACTCTCTCTTTCTTCTCTCCTCTTTCTCCGCGTTCACGCTTTTTCTTTCCTTCTTGCGGAACTTCTATTTCAGGTGCGTTCTTGTAATAGTTTAGGAAAGTGTTGAACTCCATTGATACCATTCTCTTGATAATGTCTTCCTTTTCCATAAGTTCGAACTTGCGGAAGATAGAAGGAAGGACTGGTGCAATCTCGTCTTCAATCACTTCAACCTTTTCAATGTCGTCTATTACTTTATAAAGCTGCTTTTCGCATATTTGCTGTCCTGTAGGCAGTGTGCCGGCAACGAATTCTTTTCCTATCTGTTTTTCAATTGCGCGCACTTTCACTTTTTCCTTTACGTGGATGATGCAGATGCTTGTACCAGCTTTTCCTGCACGTCCTGTACGTCCGCTTCGGTGTGTATAGCTCTCAATGTCATCTGGCAGTCCGTAGTTTATAACGTGAGTAAGACTGTCAACATCAAGACCACGTGCAGCAACGTCAGTAGCGACGAGAAGCTGAACACGGTGCTGGCGGAACTTCTGCATTGTAAGGTCACGCTGAGCCTGTGAAAGCTCGCCATGAAGAGATTCAGCGTTGTATCCGTCCTGAATAAGTTTGTCAGCGATCTCCTGAGTTTCCATACGAGTGCGGCAGAAGATGATGGCATAAATTTCAGGATAGTAGTCAGCAACTCGCTTCAGAGCGTTGTACTTGTCTCTTGCCTGAACAAGGTAGTAGATGTGGTTCACCTTTTCAGCACCTTCATTTCTTGAACCTACAACAATTTCTTTAGCGTCGCGGAGATAGTTCTTGCTTATGCGCTCTATTTCCTTGCTCATGGTTGCAGAGAAGAGCAATGTGTTTCTGTTTTCAGGAACACCTGCAAGAATGGCGTCAATGCTTTCAGAGAATCCCATGTTAAGCATTTCGTCAGCTTCGTCGAGAACTACGTTTTCTACTTTGTTGAGTTTTGCAACTCCACGTTCCATTAAGTCAACCAAACGTCCTGGTGTGGCAACAATCACTTGAACACCCTTCTTGAGCTGACGGATCTGTGGCTCTATGCTTGCACCACCATAAACGGCAAGCACATGCAGCCCATCCATATATTTGGAGTAGTCTTTCAAATCATCAGCAATCTGCAAACAGAGTTCTCTTGTAGGTGAGATGATGATGGCCTGAGTGTCGGTACTGTTGATATCTACTTTCTGTAAAACTGGCAAACCGTATGCGGCTGTTTTTCCTGTACCAGTCTGAGCAAGTGCTACGACATCATTGTTGTTTCCCAATAAATATGGGATAACTGCTTCCTGAACCGGCATCGGATTCTCGTATCCCATTTCCTTAATAGCTCTGAGAATCTCTTCACAGACTCCCAATTCTTCAAATGTTTTCAAAATATATAAATGTATAAAAATGAATACAACGATGTATATAATACACCTAATTTCGTTGCAAAGTTAATGATTTTCAAGCGATTTTTAACTAATGGCGTGCCAAAAAATGGTTTT
>JAFTTD010000149.1 GCA_017466965.1 Bacteroidaceae bacterium | reverse complement strand
TAATTCATAATTCTCAATTCATAATTTCCAATTCTCAATTCATGAAAAAATCATTCATATTCATATCTGCGGCAATGTTCGCCCTTATGGCAAACGCAGCCGACAAGGTGACCATCACCGTAAAAAATACCATCGCTGACGCTCGCAATGCAGAGATGGTGGAAGTATCTGCACAACAGATCATCAAAAAGCTCGATGGTGAAAAGACATTCATCGTCACAGATGCCGAAGGCAACGAAATTCCAAGTCAGATAACATACGACGGCAAGCTCATCTTCCAGACAGACGTAGCAAGCAAGGGCAAAACTGTTTACTATGCAAAGAAAGGCACTCCTAAGCAGTACGAATCCAAAGTTTATGGCCGTCAGTACCGTGAGCGCAAAGACGACATGGCATGGGAAAACGACCTTGTAGCATTCCGTTGTTACGGACCATCACTTCAGCGCAGCGGCGAACGCGCGTGGGGATACGACGTATGGAACAAGCGCACATCCAAACTCGTTCTTGACCAGCGTTTTGCAATGGAACTGGACGCTGAAATGGCACGCGCTTGCGACAAACTTCGCAAGATGGGACAAGGCGAACTTGCCGATGATGTTTACAACGCCATCTCTTACCACGTTGACCACGGAAACGGTATGGACTGCTATAAAGTAGGACCTACTCTCGGATGCGGAACTGCCGCCCTCCTCGTCAACAACGGAAAGGACATTGCATATCCACGCTGCTACGTAAGCTACGAGATTCTTGACCGCGGACCACTTCGCTTCACAGTACGCCTTGCATACGGCAGAGAGAAAATAGAAGGTGACGAAGTGGTGGAAACACGAATCATAAGCCTCGATGCAAGCTCAATGCTTAACAAGGCCATCGTGTCATACAAGGGACTTTCCAAGCCAATGCCGGTTGCAACAGGAATAATAATCCACAACGAAAACCCTGATGCATACGTACTCAATGCAACTAACGGATACATGGGATATGAGGATCTTGGCGACCCTAACCAGTACAAGCCAAAATACCGTGCAAAGCAGAACAAGGACTTCGGAAAAATCTATGTAGGAGCCGTATATCCTTCAGCTGTCAACGAAATAAAATATCAGGCAGGCAACAACCTCCCTGGAGCAACTGGACACATCCTCGGCATCTCAACCATCAAACCTGAAGCGTCATACACATACTACTTCGGAAGTGGATGGAGCCGCAACCCAAAAACAAAGCTCAACAGCCTTACAGACTGGGAATCATACCTCAGCACTTTCGCCAAAGCCGTTAAGAACCCTCTTAAGGTAACAATAAAATAAAGCATTTCCCATAAGGGAACATAAAGACAAAAGAATCACTGTTCTGTCCATCAGAACAGTGATTCTTTTAGTTTTAAATCATAATTCAAATTTCGCAAGTACAACAAAGCAACTCCCAGTTACTTCTGAACTACTGAATATTAATTCTTAATCCCTATTCTATTATATGCAAACAGTAAAATCGCCCTTAAAGCATCACAAACCACGAAAGACCTACACAAGGCAACAATCACTGCGCAAGTTCATGAACAGCATCATCTTACAGCTCGCACAAGTCGGAAGAACGCGCACCTCGCAGACATACAGAATAACTCTCAACAGCTTCATGAACTTCACGGCAAGAGACATAATGCTCAATGAAATAGACACACAGCTGCTGATGGAGTACGAATCCCATCTGAGAAACAGAAAGCTCACGCGCAACACCATATCATTCTACATGCGCATACTAAGGGCTGTATTCAACAGAGCCGTAGAATTAGGGCTTACAGAACAGACACAACCTTTCAAGAGAGTCTATACAGGAGTGGAAAAAACCATAAAAAGAGCACTCAGCGAGGACATCATCAGGAAAATAATCAAGCTGAATCTCCCACCTGACTCGTCCGAAGAATTTGCACGCGACATTTTCCTGTTCAGCTTCTACACACGCGGAATGTCATTCATCGACATCGCTTTTCTGAGGAAAACAGACCTCGTAAACAACACCCTAACATACAGGCGCAGCAAAACAAACCAGCTGCTCAGCATAAGATGGGAGAAATGCATGCAGGAAATCATAGACAAATACTCGGTAAAGAATTCACCATACCTCCTGCCCATCATCACATCAGCAACAAACGAACGCCGTCAATATGAAAGCAAACTACGGCTGATAAACAATAACCTCAAGAAAATTTCAAAGATGCTGTCCCTCACATCCCCCATAACAATGTATGTGGCGCGCCACTCATGGGCAAGTATAGCTAAAAACAAAAGCATACCCCTTTCCATAATAAGCCAAGGAATGGGACACGATTCAGAGACAACAACGAAAATATACCTCACTTCACTTGACTCATCCGTCATCGACGACGCCAACAGCATAATCATCAATAGTATAAAGGAGATATAACAAAGACTGTGTCAAAATGTAAGTACAATCATTTTGTCACAGCCCCATTCCCTAAAAGATGCAACCATCTATATCCTTAAGTTCATAAACCTACCTTATAACCAAACAACTCCAATATTGTTCGTAAGGTTATGAGGTTATAAAGTTGTAAGATAAGCAATGCCATCCTGTGGTATCGTCTGAACTCCAGAACTCCGGAACTTCTGAACTCCGGATATATAATTTACAAGGTATCGTCCCCTTTTAACTTCCCTATTTTAACTCCCCCTTTTAACTCCTATTACTCCTTAACTACTTTAACTCCTTAACTTCTTTAACTCCTTAACTACTTAACAAACAAATATTTTCTTTAATCCGCTATCATAATCATACAAAAAGTGTATATTTGTAAAAAATATTTTTGAAAATGAATGATAAAGTTAAATATTGGATAGAGATGTCAGGTTACGACCTGGAAACAGCAGATGCAATGTTAGTTACAGGACGCTATCTGTACGTTGGCTTTATGTGCCATCAGACCATTGAAAAGATTCTGAAGGCACATTGGAGCAATTGTCTTGAAGAAGCCCCATTGAAAATTCATTCCTTATCAAGATTAGCAGAAAAAACTGGAATAGACAAAGCATTATCAGAAGAACAACTTGATTTCATAGATAAAATTGAACCATTAAATATAGAAGCCCGTTATCCGTCATACAAGGAGCGACTCTTAAAGAGTTTATCTAAAGAGTATTGCCAACAACTTCTTAAAGATACTAAAGATTTACAACAATGGATAAAGAACAAGCTATAAACCTCGCAAAGAAATATAAGGAAATACTATCGGAAAGACTACCACTAAAAGCCTTATATCTTTATGGTTCTTACAGCAAAGGGAATCATAGAGAGGACAGCGATATAGATATAGCGGTAATTGTGGACCATTTGAACGACAACTATTTTGAAGACACTCCGCTTTTGTGGAAACTAAGACGTAAAATAAGCAACCTCATTGAGCCTGTTTTATTAACAGAAGATATGAACAATCCACTTTATTGCGATATTACAAAAACAGGCATACTTATTTAGCCCAAATCACTTTATAGATTTAGCTGTTTGTTCCATAGTCCCAAGCATACTTAAAATAAGGCTGTGAGGTAGTGGACACTACGTTCACTCCTTTGTGCTGCACTCGGCAAAATCCAAGTAAACTTTAATTCTGCTCTCATTTGCACGATTGGTCATAATTCATAATTAAAAAGTAACCCCTTAACTTCTCTAACTACTCAACTACTTTAACTACTTAACTTCTTAACTACTTAACTCCTCTAACTCCTTAACTTCTTAACTACTTAACTCCTGAACTCCTGAACTCCTTACCCTTAACTCCTGAACAAACAAATATTTTCTTTAATTTGTTATTATATTCATATAAAAAGTATATATTTGTAAAAGTTATGCTTCAATTAGAAGAATGTAAAACAAAGTTAGCCGAGTTCAAAACTCTGTTTGGAGAAAAATTTGGTGTCATTCGTATCGGGATATTCGGTTCCGTTGCGAGGCACCAAAACACGCCTGAAAGTGACATTGACATTGTTGTTGAATTGCGTAATCCCAACTATTCTCTTATGTGCAGACTAAGGGAACATCTTCAGAACATGTTTGATTGCAAAGTTGATCTTTTGAGATTTAGAGATTCTTTACGTCCAATGTTGAAGTACAATTTGCAAAAAGAAACGATTTATGTCTGATGCCATTACAATACGCGAACGTTTGTTACAGATTATTGAATCTGCTGAATTGACCATATCTCGTTGCGAGTCCATAAACTCTTCTCAAGAATTTATGCTTTCACCAGAAAAAGTGATGTTGTTCGACTCTGTTGTAATGCGACTGCAAGTCATTGGCGAACAAGTCGGCAAATTGTTGAAAGCAGATCCATCTCCTTTAATTTATCATCCTGAAATAAATTGGAAAGACGTTTACAACATGAGGAATTTCATTTCTCACGAATATGCAAATGTTGATGAAGAAATCATTTACGATGTAATTAAAAATGAACTTCCTACATTACTTATAGCTGTCAATGATATTCTCTTAAAAGTCTAATCCAAACTATATTCACACAAGTTTTTCCGATTCAAGAACTCATTTCCAAGAATCATACCCACTTCAAATTTATCCCATCCTCCCGTTCAGTCATTCCAAACGATAAACTTGATTCAGCTCTCACTGGCACGATTACTCATAATTCATAATTGACAGAGTTTTATATGAACTCCCAAATTTAAGGTTATAAAGTTGTAAGATAAGCAATGCCATCCTGTGGTATCGTCTGAACTTCTGAACTCCGGAACTTCTGAACTCCGGATATATAATTTACAAGGTATCGTCCCCTTTTAACTCCTATTTTTAACTCCCTATTTTAACTCCTATTACTCCTTAACTTCTTTAACTCCTAAATATTAATTCATACTTAAATATTCGTCAGGGGTTAATACCGGAATTGTTGAAGGTGCGAAATCCTTGACATTTCTTGTAATAATACAATCAACCTTATGCTTCATTGCTGAATAATACTGCAATGCATCTTCATAATCATTAAATGATGAAGCTAATGAATCATCAATGACAATCTCGTTTGCAGTTGTAACTTTAGACAATTGTCGTAGATTACGTAATAATACTCTAACTTGCTTATCTCCATGTTTTCTTAATAAATACGCCGCCGTTGCGTATGTCATAGGAGAAACAAATAACTTTACCCTTTTTTGATAAGCTAATACAAATAGACTCACAGCTGCTTTATAGAATCCTTCGCGCTTATCTAAAAGATCTATTACAACATTTGTATCTAAAAATAATTTTTTCATTGATGTTTTTCTGACAAGTATGAATAATAGGCTTTCCTACCGTTTAAATCATTTTCATCAACGAGTTCACCTGCACCTAACAAACTTTGGATAACATCTGGTATGTCTGCCATCTCTTCTTCACGTTCTTTTGTTATTCGTGACAAAAAATTCTCAATGATAGTTGATAGATTTATGCCTTTTTGTTTTGCATACTCCATTGCTCTTTCAGCAATATTATCATTAATTTTAATCTGAACAGTTCTCATCCTTATTTGATTGTTTTTGCAAAAATACATTTTTAATGGAATAAAAACAAACAATGAATAAGAATGTTTATACACCCCCACTTCCAATAACCACTTAACCCTGATTTAAGTCCGTTAGTTTGTAAGTTCTCAAGCCATCCTTAGAGCATCATAACCTAATGCAAGTTTTTGAGTTCATAAGCTACTCATAATTCATAATTGACAGAGTTTTATATGAACTCCCCAATTTAAGGTTATGAGGTTATAAAGTTGTAAGATAAGCAATGCCATCCTGTGGTATCGTCTGAACTCCAGAACTCCGGAACTTCTGAACTCCCAAATTAAAGGTCGTGAGGTTGTAAGGTAGGCTATCATAATTCTCTATTCATAATTCATAATTTACAAGGTATCGTCCCCTTTTAACTCCTATTTTTAACTCCCCTTTTAACTCCTATTACTCCTTAACTACTATACTTCTTAACTACTTTAACTCCTTAACTCCTAAATATTAATTCTTAATTCACACTTAAAATTGCAATATTTAAACAATATAATTACCTTTGCAATAAGTTTATAAACCATTCAGGCATGAAAGAGTACAGACAAATAGATTCAGAACAGCAGGTTGCCTCAGAACCTGCTATAGCTTATGGAAGTCAGTATTTGCAAGGTTTGAAACAGCGTTTGAAAACCACCATAGATAAGTCAAACGATGAAGAAAGTTTGCAAGAATGTATAGAACTCCTTTATGCTGACTCTATGCCCTGTATGTTTTCAGAAGAAGAATTGACCGAAGAAATTAAACTCTCAGAAAAAAGTGGAGAAGCAACAGACGAAGAAGTTGAATTAATTTTCAAAAAATGGATAAACTGAAAGTTGTCTGGAATCGGCGCGCTTTGAGGTGTTTTGACAGAATAGCGGAATGGTATTCTATCAACATGGGCAAACAGGCTGCTTCCAAGTTTGCAAAAGGTATCCAAAACACATTGCACACATTATCCTACTCTCCACAGATTGGACTCGTTGATGAGTCCCGCAGTACAAAAAAGACTACATATTATAGTTTTTTATCTCACCCCAAATATCGTATCGTTTACCGATACACTCCCGACAAATTGGTTGTCGTTACTATTCATTCAAATCTTATGAAACCTAAAAAAGCTAAGGACTAATTTTTATTCTGTAAGCACTCATCCAAGTAAACTTTAATTCTGCTCTCATTTGCACGTTTGGTCATAATTCATAATTAAAAACTTACTCCTTAACTACTCCTAACTCCTTAACTACTTAATAGTCCAATCTCTATCAAAGAAAATAAAAATGTCCGTCTCTTAGCAAGAGACGGACATATACACCGCAAAATTACATTAATTATTTAATATACAAAAATTTATAAAAACATTTTTTCTCTTGCGAACGATGTAAAATTACAAATAATGAACAAAATTAAGCATTGAAACGAGTAAAAAGTTATAAATGTCAGTGAGATTTATGTAAACTTCATTGACATTTATATAAACGTCACTGGCATTCATATAAATGTCAATGAAGTTTTGAATTATCAGTGTAGATTTTGAGATAAATTTGTTCTTTGCAGTTGGAAAAACATCTGCTCATCGGTCATGAGATTCCTCACATTCGTTCGGAATGAATGCAAGGGTTAAAGATTTTATTATCAATCCCTTATTGTATATGCGCCAATACCAATATGCTGTTTATAGGGATGTAAAAATTGCCAAACAATAGCTTTTCTCTTGCCATGCCATCACTTCTGTAAATTGGGGTTTGAGACATCAAGTTTATGGACTTATGATTCTTGTCTTGCGTTCTACAAAATGCCAGTTGCTATAGCTCTTCGTCATAGTTAGAGGGTAAAGAATAGTGGGCTTTTGTCATTGATGTCCGTCTCTTGCTAAGAGACGGACAATAACAGGGGAAGAAAAATGGCATTTTTCAAATCACTTGAAAAGTCGTCCTAAGCGAATATAAAAGAAATGAAATTTTCGGGTTTAGTCTTCCATTATTTTACAACTCATTGTTTATCAATGCTTTATAAATAAGTATTGATATGGCGAAGGAATACACATACCCAATAAAATGAAAGAAATTTCAAACCTATCCGAACAGGAAAAATCAGCACTTGAACGAAATAGGAACAGTCATATCCCTCGTTGGTATGTCATGACCCTACCGATGAACCACTACGGAGGGACAAGACGACTGCAACAGGAACTTGACGCACGCACAAGAAATGAAGAGGATATATTTGAATATTTCGCACCTATATATATAAAGGAAGAGAATACTTC
>JAFTTD010000148.1 GCA_017466965.1 Bacteroidaceae bacterium | reverse complement strand
TGGAGTCCGCTGCAGTGATGCACCGGACTCTTTTTTCTAACTCACAATTCTCCCTTTATTCTTTCATATTTATTAGTTTTGCGCTATCTTTGGAGGATAATTTGATAGTATATGAAAGAATTTGTGATTTCGGAGGCAAAGGTTGAGACCGCTGTAATAGTGGGTATCATCACTCCGCAACAGGGTGAGAGAAAAACTAATGAATATCTTGATGAGCTTGAGTTCTTGGCTGAAACAGCTGGAGCAAAGGTAATAAAGAGATATACGCAGAGGGTGACAGGCCCGAGCAGCATCACATATATTGGTAGCGGCAAACTGCAGGAGATTCGTGACTTCATCAAAGCAAAGGAGGACGAGGTTGACGCTTACTGGGAGGAGCAGGCTGCTCTTGGCAACCCTTACGAACAGGTTATCATTGCCGGCGACCAGAAGTATTCCGCAAAGAAGAAGGCTTACGACCCAAAGATTCCTCAGCCTGTGGGTATGGTGATATTCGATGATGAGCTGAGCGCCAAGCAGATACGCAACATAGAAAAGGAACTGCAGGTGAAGATACTGGACCGCACATCGCTGATTCTCGACATTTTCGCTATGCGCGCCCAGACTGCAGCCGCCAAGACTCAGGTGGAACTGGCTCAGTATAAATATATGCTTCCCCGCCTTACTCGTCTGTGGACTCACCTTGAGCGACAGCGAGGTGGTAGCGTAGGTCTGCGCGGTCCGGGAGAGACTCAGCTTGAAATGGACCAGCGTATCATCCGCAACCGTATGGCTCTGCTGAAGGAGCGTCTGCACGAAATTGACACTCAGAAGACCACTCAGCGCAAGAACCGTGGACGGCTTATCCGTGTTGCCCTCGTAGGCTACACCAACGTAGGCAAATCTACTCTTATGAACTTGCTTGCCAAGAGCGAGGTGTTTGCGGAGAACAAGCTCTTCGCCACTCTCGACACTACAGTCAGAAAGGTCATCATTGAAAATCTGCCTTTCCTGCTCAGCGACACAGTGGGCTTCATCAGGAAACTGCCTACAGACCTTGTGGATTCGTTCAAATCAACTCTTGACGAAGTTCGTGAAGCAGATTTGCTTCTGCACATTGTAGATATTTCACACCCTGACTTCGAAGAGCAGATCAGCGTTGTGGAAAAGACTCTTGCCGACCTTGGCGCAAGCGACAAACCTTGCATGATAATCTTCAATAAGATTGACGCATACAAATGGATTGAGAAGGATGAGGACGACCTGACTCCTCGCACAAAGGAGAACAGGACGCTTGATGAGCTTATGAACACATGGATGGCAAAAATGGGTGACGACTGTTTCTTTGTTTCTGCCGCCAAACTGACTAATATACCTGAATTCAGAAATCTTCTCTACAGAAAAGTAAAGGAGCTTCATGTTCAGAAGTATCCATACAATGACTTCCTGTTCCAAAGCTATGATGCTGAGGGAAATGAGGTGTGAGGAGGAGAAGGAGAGAAGGAGAGAAGGAGTTAAAAGGGAGTTCGGAGTAATCAGAGTAATCGGAATAATCAGAATAATCAGAATATTCGGAATAATCAGAGTAATCAGAATATTCGGAGTAATCGGAATGATGCCCACATGAAAATTCGGTAGTGTTTCTGGACTCCTTAAAGTAACTCATAACCTTATAATTAAACTTAAAATTGATAATTATGCGTAACCTGACTATAAGTGAAATCACAGCCCTTGAACAGCAGGGGTGTATTGCAGAAGACTGGATGTGCGTTCTTGTATTAGACGAGGACTTCAATGTTGATTGCATAAGGAACGTGGAATTTAGTGGCCGCATTGAAATTGGTTCTCTTTATGGAACCATTACCACAGATGACGGACTGGAGCGTCGCTGCGGATTGAGAAATGCTTGTCTCCACAATGTTTCCATTGGTGATTATTGCTTGATAGAGAATGTGCATGGCTACATATCAGGCTACGACATTGGCAGCTGGTGTTACATATCGAATGTGGGTGTCATATCAACTGAGGGTACTCCGAGTTTCGGCAACGGCAATGTAGTGCCTGTACTGAACGAAGGCGGTGACGGCAATGTGGTTATTTATGACAAACTCACAGCTCAGACTGCATGGATGATGATTCATCATGAATGTGTACGCCGAATGGTTCTGAATGAAGTAGCCAATCATCCAATAATGGACAGGGGCGTAATTGGCGAAAGCTCATTTATCACAAACACCAAAGAAATCAAAAACGCTATTATCGGCGAGTTCTGCAAAGTATCGGGGGCAAGCCATCTGAACAATGTAACGGTACGCAGTTCATTATACGCTCCTACTTTCATAGGTTCTGACGTGATTTTAGACAACACTGTAGTGGCGTGGGGCGCATATATAACAGACGGTGCCAAGATAGACAACTGTTTTGTGGGCGAATCGGTGCATATCGGTAAAGGATTCTCTGCCGAAAACTCTTTGTTCTTTGCCAATTCGCACATGGACAACGGAGAGGCTTGCGCTGCAATGTGCGGTCCGTTCTCCACATCTCACCATAAATCTACATTGCTCATCGGAGGAGGCTTCTCTTTCTACAATGCCGGTTCAGCTACAAACCAAAGTAATCATGCCTACAAAATGGGGCCTATACATTGGGGCACATTGGACAGAGGCGCAAAGACGGCTTCAGGATGCCACATTCTATGGCCTGCCACGATAGGCGCATATTCTATGGTAATGGGCAAGCTGTCATGCCATCCTAACTTGTCAGGCCTTCCTTTCTCATACGTCATTGCTGACGGACAGAAGTGCAATGTTGTTCCTGGAATAAACTTGCGAACTGTCGGCACTTGGCGCGACGTGAACAAATGGCCTAAGCGCGACTTGCGCCTACCTAAATCACGCACAGACATCATCAACTTCGCATTTCCCGATCCTTACACAATACAGAAGGTTCTGGAAGGCAACGGAATACTAAGACAACTGTTAGAGAGCGACCCTTCTGCCAATGAATATAAATACCAGGGTTGCACCATCAAGCGGACAGCACTCCTTTTAGGTATGAAATACTATGACCTTGCTATTCTGCTGTTCATAGGAAATATGCTTAAAAGCAATTACACCGCAACAGGCAAATCAGATGCAGACGCCGGCATTACAGGTGAATGGATAGACATCTGTGGCATGTTTGCCCCTAAGAGCGAAATTGACCGCCTGCTGAAAGAGATTGAATCAGGAGCTATAGAAACAACAGATGATGTTTTAGACGTGCTTAGACGCATAGACTCTGATTATGAAAGGAACGCTTCCGCCTTTGCCTTTTGGCTCATGCAGAAATTGGAAGGCAGTCTTTTCATTGATTTAGACAAATGGAAAAGCAAAGCCATTGAAGCAAATGAGCTATGGGTGCAACTTGTATGCGAGGATGCAGAAAAGGAATTTGCCTACGGAGATGTGGAAGAAGAACAGCTGCGTTCGTTCTTAGACAGCGTTAAGCTAAGCGCAATAAACGACTCATTAGATTTTATTATAAACAATCAAAACATCACAAGTTGAAGAAATCAACAAACAAGGAGTTCCGGTAGAAAACTTTAACCACCCTAACTACTCTAACTTCTTAACTACTTAACTTCTTTAACTACTTAACTACTCAACTTCTCAATATATGAGATTTTTTATTTATCTGTCGTATGACGGAGCTGCATATCATGGATGGCAGGTGCAACCAAATGGCATAAGCGTGCAGGAGACTTTGCAGAAAGCATTGTCGCTGCTCCTGCGAGAAAATATTGAAATTGTGGGTGCTGGACGCACAGATGCCGGTGTGAATGCAGAGTTGATGGTTGCACACTTCGACTTCAAGGACGATATGGTGACGACCAATACGTTTGTTACCAAACTCAACAAACTTCTTCCTCAAGACATCTCTGTATGGCGCATTGTGGAAGTCAAGCCTGATGCTCATGCCAGATTTGACGCTACAGCGCGAACATACAAGTATTATATTGTTACAGAGAAAGTTCCGTTCTGCAGATACTATTCATACAGATTTCCCTTGCCTCTTGACTTCAACCTAATGAACGAAGCTGCAAAGAAACTCTTCAATTATTCTGACTTCACGAGCTTCAGCAAGCTTCACACAGATGCCAAGACAAACATTTGCAGAATAATGCAGGCTGAATGGAAACAAAAGGGCCCTCATGAATGGGTTTTCACAATACAGGCAGACCGCTTTCTTCGCAACATGGTAAGAGCCATTGTAGGCACATTGCTTGATGTTGGCAGAGGAAAACTTACCATAGAGGGCTTCTGCGGTATCATTGAAGGGAAAGACCGCTGCATGGCAGGCACCAGTGTTCCAGGCAACGCCTTGTTTCTTAGCAACGTGGAGTATCCTGAAAGTATTTTCAAAATTATGAATTAGGAGTAACCTAACAAACTAAAAACTTAAATGGGATTATAAGGCATGCAATAACGTCCAATAGTATCGTC